>NZ_FORX01000012.1 GCF_900114115.1 Desulfomicrobium apsheronum
GCCGGTTCCAATTGGAACGCTGGCGGTTCGGTCACCTTCGGCTATGGTTTCTCCGCCGATGCCCATGTGGGCATGGGCAAGAATTCGGCTGACTCAGCCTGGGTGAACAGGCAGACCTCGCTTATCGGCCAGGAAGAGGTCGATATCCGCACCGAGAAGAACACGCATGTCGAGGGCGCGGTCATCGCCGCCAAGAACGGGAATCTCAAGCTGGATACGGGCACCCTGACCTACGGGGATATCAAGGATCACGATAAATCCAAGAACCTCCAGGTCAGCCTGTCAGGTTCTTACTCCTTCGGCGGAGAGGGGGAAACGTCATCTTCCAGCACTTTCGATGGCGGTTACAATTCCGGAGACCGTCGCCAAGTCAATCGCGCCACCATCGGCGCAGGCGAGATCATCATCCGCTCCGACCCCGACAGCGGCCTGGAGGGGTTGAACCGGGACCTGAGGAGGGCCCGGGAGATCACCAGGGACGAACAGATTTCGGTAATCGTGTATGTCGACAGTTCGGCGATCCGGGAAATCGCGAGCGGTTTTGAAGGGATCAGAAGCAATCTGGAAAAGCTGGCCCAACTGGTGAAACAGGCGCTACCTGACGATCAACGTCTCCAGGACAGTGTGGATAACCAGCTGTCCTTCCGGGGTAAGCTCATTGAAAAGGGAATGACCGATGAGCAGGCCGATGCCGTGCTTCAAAAATATGCCCTGTACGCCGACTTGATGGGTGAGATCGGTAAGTTAGTCGATGCGAAAGGTGGTTGGAGCAATCTGACGGAAGCCGAGGCGCAGGCTTTCATTGATTCGCTCCAGAGAGATTCGCGCTTCGTTGCGTTGTTGGCATCCTCCGATAATATTCTTTCTGATTCGCAAGCAATCACAATAAATAGTGGAAAATACGTAGTCGGTACTGTCACAGGCGGCCTTCAGGCTGCAGGTTCAGACGCGAAGTCCGTTTTGCTCTTTCTCAACGACATGTCAGGTTACATGTTCTGCAGTGCGAGCGGCGGACTTCTGTTTCAAGAGAATGCCCTCAATTTCACAAATACCGTGCATGATTTCACAGATGCAGTTGTATACTTAACGCAACACATCGATGAGGTTGGCCCAGCCGTAGTTGAAGGGCTAGAAAAAAAGTGGAATGAATACTTGCTGGCTGTCAGGGAAGGGGACTATTATCGCGCGGGCAATCTGTTTGGAGAATTCCATTACGAAGTAGGCACGGTTCTCGTCGGGGCCATAGGAACTGCGAAGGGCTTGATGAGCGGGCTGAAATCCGCAGCCCCGAAGTTCGCTGCGACAGTGGAGGCTGCGGAAGCGGCGAGGCTTGCGAAGGTTGGGGATGGGGCGGTTGGGGTAGCTTCAAAGTATGCGGTTGGTGACTTTGCTGTAGTTTCTGGTAAAATTAGTCAAAAGCAATTGCGACATATAGTTGGACGCAAAGAATATCGTGGCGGTGGTTTTTTAAATAGTCTTGAAGATGCACAAAATGTACTTGACTCCTTCCGATCTGGAAAAACTACAATACTTGGTAAGTCTAAACAAGGATTTCCGATTGTTCGATATGAAGGTATTACAGGGACGAATGTAAATATTTTATCAGGTTTTACAAATCAACCGACCAATGTGTTTATGATTAAAGGGACAAAGAGCCCGAGTGTTGTGCCTATGAATCCTAATTGGATACCATAAAGGAAATTAATCTTATGACATTTTTGCAAGAACAATCATTGATTTTAGTGCAGTCCTTGCTCGGAGTAATATCTTCAAACTTTAGAATGGTGTATATCTCTGAATTAAATGAAAAAATAATTATTACAATAGTTCTTGAGAATCTATCAGTGAATGATATGGAAGAAATTGATGATTTAAAATCTGAATTTGAAGCTTTGCAAACTTGCCAAATTGACTTTGATATTATTGTAAAAATTTCGAGCATAGATCTTAATTGGCCAGATGTATCTACAATAGTGGTATATCGAAGAAAAGAAGATTAATCCCAAAAAATGAAATCAATTTTAAATATCAAGTTGGTTATAAAGGGAGGATGTCCGAAATTTCGTGTAAACGGAATTCTTATTATGTTGTTCAATCAATCTGAATCAGGTCTCCATGATAAATTTATGAGGCCTGCCTCCGGCAGAACATTCATGAGTTGATTAGATTTCAGTTAGCCAAGAGAAGTGGCACAAAGAGTATTGTGATAATGGGCGATCGGTATGATCGCGATTGTCCGTTGCCTTGTCGGCGCCACCGGTAATAAAGGGTGTGCATTCCGGGCTCGTTGTCCGGACATGTCACGAAATCCGGAGGATGCATGGACGTCAGCAGAAGCAGGCTGCGACAGGCGGTGGAAAAGGGTATACTCGATGCCGGACAGGCGGGGCTGTTGTGGGAGTTTCTTGAGGCTTCGGCCGTGGACACGCCGGGTTTTCGCTTCACCCACGTCCTTTATTATCTGGGCGGCCTCATGGCCATCGGCGCCATGAGCCTGTTCATGACCCTGGGCTGGGAGTCGTTCGGGGGGTGGGGGCTGCTTGGTATTGCCGTGGCCTACGCGTTGGCCGGCCTTCTGCTCACCGAAAATTTTCTGCACAAGCGCCGCTTGCCCATCCCGGCCGGGATCATCGCCACCTTTGTCGTGGTCCTGACTCCGCTTGCGATCTACGGATTCCAGGTAGCCATGGGCTGGTGGGCCGATGGACGGGTTTACCGCGACTACCATGTCTATATCGACTGGCGCTGGATCTTCATGGAGCTGGGTACCCTGGCCGCAGGGGCGATCTTGCTCTGGCGCTACCGGTTGCCGTTTCTGGTCATGCCCGTGGCCGCGACGCTGTGGTACATGAGCATGGACCTGACGCCTTTCATCTTCGGCCAGGCCGACGTCAACTGGGAACTGCGCAAGCTCGTCTCGCTCTGGTCCGGCGTGGTCATCACCCTTGTTGCCCTGTGGATCGACATCCGCACCAGGGGTGAAAAAGACTACGCCTTCTGGCTCTACATTTTTGGGGTCACTGCGTTCTGGGGCGGGCTTTCGCTGATGCGCTCCGACAGCGAGTTGAACAAATTTCTCTATTTCTGCATCAACATGCTGCTCATCTTCTGCGGCGCGGCGTTGCGGCGCAGGGTTTTCGCCGTTTTCGGTGGCCTGGGCGCGGCGGGCTATCTGGGCTATCTGTCCTGGAACGTCTTCAAGGACAGCCTGCTCTTTCCTTTCGTGCTGACCATCATTGGGCTTGGCGTGATCTGGCTTGGCATCATCTGGCAACGCCACGAGAAAGCCATTGCCCTGAAATTGAGAGGAATTCTGCCCAAGCCGCTGCAGGATCTGGTGGATCGCCGAGGCTAGCGGGCCAGCGCCATTCCCGCTTCATGCAACGTAAAAGAGCCGCAGGGATTTTTCTGTGGCTCTTTTACGTTGACCCTTGTGGTCTTGCGCCTCCGATTCAGGTTCAGAGCAACACGATCCGGTCCGGTTCGATGCTGATTTTCTTTTGCTTGTAGAGGCGGCCCAGGGCTTTTTTGTAGTTGGACTTGCTGGCCCCGAAGGCGGCGGCGATGTATTCGGCCGGACTTTTGTCCGTCAGATCTGTGCTTCCACCGCATGCCGCCAGATGGGTCAGGATGCGGTCACCCAGCATGTCCAGGCCGGACCTGCCGGGAGGCAGCAGGGACAGATCGATCTTGCCGTCCGGGCGGATGGCCTTGATGAAGCCCTTCATGCGCTGGCCATAGCGCAACTCGCCGGGTGCGTCGTCGCGAAAGACCAGCCCTAGGTGGGTGTTGTTGATCACGGCCTTGAAACCGAGTTCCGAGAAGCCACTGATGAGCAGATCCACTTCTTGACCCGGCTTGAATCCTTCTCCCTCTTCGCTCAGGTAGGAGTGCAGCTTGGCCGTGCCCGCCAGACGGCCGGTGCGTTCGTCGATGTACACGAGGATGACGTAGGAGCGGCCTTCCTCCAGCGCCTTGTACTGCTCGATTGACGGGACAAAGAGGTCCTTGGGCAGGCCCCAGTCCACGAAGACTCCGGACTTGGTCACGGCCACGACCTTCATGAAGGCGCACTGGCCGACTTCGGCCTTGGGTTTGGTCACGCTGCCCGTGAGCACGGTTTCGGAGTCCCGGTACAAAAAGACGCTCAGGCTGTCGCCAACAGCCGTGCCCGTCGGAAGTTCACGCTTGGGCACGAAGACCTCACCCAGGTTTTCGCCGTCGAGATAGGCTCCGCCCGTGACCATTTTCATGACCTTGAGGGTCGCGGTTTTGCCGAATTCAATCATGAAAGTTCCTCCCGCGAGATTTTCGCAAGCCCGCTCAAAAATTTTCTTAAAAGCTGATCCCGGCAGTACACGAAATTACGATGCCCCTGTTTGCGGAAGAGGGCGGAAAGTTCGGATTTCGAGATTTCCATGCCGCCTGCGTCCAGGACACGGATCATGTCCGAGTCCTTGAGCTCAAGGGCGATGCGGATCTTGCGTAGGATCAGGTTGTTGTTCAGCGTCTCGGCCGTTTCAGGGGCCATTTCCCGGACGCCGCGCCGGGAGGTGATCAGGCCGTCCAGAAACGCGCTCAGCAGCACATCCGGGCAGTCCACGAAACCCGGTTCGTCGTCCTTCTTGAGCAGGAGATCGAGATCTTCCTGGCTCAGGCCGTGTCCACCCAGGGTAAAGAGCCGGATGACACCGGCGTTGTCCAGGTTCAGTGCATAGCGCAGTCGGCGCAGAATGTCGTTGTTGGTCATCGATCCAGTCCTTGGTGAAAAGCGTCTGGCCTCGCCTACACGGGAAGTTTGCGGCGGTCATCAGGAAATTGTCTCCCCGCCCGGCCGGGAAGGGGTGCGTGTTTGCTCTTGACCCGTTGTGTCGGAATGTTAGGTTTTGCCCTATGCGTACACATTCTTGCCCTGTTTGTCTTTTCCCGTGGACCGTAATGGGTCCTATTTCCGTTTTGCCGATGATTCTTGCCGTTTTGGTTGTGGCCGGTCTTTTTTTTGCGCCTTGCGACAGTGTTTACGCTGCCGTCAATTCAGCCCAAAAGGTTCGATTGCAGCTCAAATGGCGACATCAGTTTCAGTTTGCCGGGTACTACGCGGCCGTGACCCAAGGTTTTTTCGAGGACGAAGGACTGCAGGTCGAGCTGCTTGAGGGCTCGCCGGGCATTGACCCGGCCACCAGACTGGTCGCCGGGGAGGCCGAGTTTGCCGTGGATTCTCCCGCGAGTCTCATCAAACGCCAGGAAGGCAGTCCCCTCGTCGCTCTTGCCGCCATTTTCCAGCATTCGCCAAGCGTCATGATGACGCTCAAGGAGTCTCGTCTGGATTCTCCGCATGACCTGCGCGGCAAGCGCATCATGATGACCTCCGCAACGGATCCGGAATGTCTGGCCATGCTCGTCAGCGAGGGGGTTGCGCTGGAGAGCGTGACCCTGGTTCCGCATTCCTGGAGTATTGACGATCTTGTGTCGGGCAAGGTCGATGCCATGAGCGCCTACCTGACCAGTGAGCCCTACCACATGCAGGAGCGCGGTGTTCCCGCCGCGTTCATCAGGCCCATCAATTACGGAGTGGATTTCTACGGCGACTGTCTGGTCTCGACCGAAGAGCAGGTGCAAAAACATCCGGAGCGGGTCGAGGCTTTTCTGCGCGCGGTGCAGCGCGGCTGGCGATATGCCATGGAGAATCCGCAGGAACTGGCCCAGCTCATCCGCGTCCGATATTCCTCCGAGCTTTCAATGGAACATCTTCTTTTCGAAGCCAAGACCATGCGCAGGCTGATCCGCCCGGATTTTGTCGAGATCGGCCACATGAATCCCGAGCGCTGGCGGTACATCGCAAACCTTTATGTCAAGCTTGGAATGATGGCTCCGGATTATGACCTGTCCGGATTTCTCTATCCGGAATTCAAGGAGAACCTCCTGGCCCGCAAGCAGCAGGCCATCCGTACGACCTTGATCGTTCTGGGCATTATCCTGTTTGTCGGGACCGGGATCACGGCCATGCTTTTCTTTTTCAATGCCCGGCTCAGCAGGCAGGTTCACGAACGTACCGCCGCCTTGTCCGCCAGCGAGCGCAGTTTCAGGGCCTTTTTCGAGATGGCCAGCGTAGGCGTGGTTCAGTTCGAGGGGGGGGCGCAGCGTTTCATCAAGGTGAACCAGAAATTTTCCGAGCTGATGGGCTACTCACCCGCGGAGTTGAGCCAGCTTTCCCCGCGCGATCTTATTTATCCCGACGACTGGCAGGCATCCGTGGATACCATGCAGAGCCTGGCCGCGAGGACGCACAAGGAGATCACTCTGGAGAAGCGCTATGTGCGCAAGGATGGAGCTGTGTTTTGGGGGCAGGCGACCATTTCACCCCTGTGGGGCAAGGGGGATCATCCGGAGTTCTACTTGGCGGTGGTTCGCGACATCACCATGCGCAAGAAGGCCGAGGAGAAGCTCATGTTGGCCGCCAAGGTTTTCGAGAACACCGTAGAGGGCATCGTGGTCACCGACGCCCATGGGACCATCGAACAGGTCAATCCAGGCTTCAGCATCATCACCGGGTACACTCCGCAAGAGGCCGTGGGTGGCAATCCGCGCATCCTCAAGTCCGATCGCCATCCGCAGCATTTCTATCAGGAGATGTGGGCCAAGCTCGTGGCGGATGGGCACTGGGCCGGTGAAATCTGGAACCGTCGCAAGAACGGCGAATCCTATCCCGAGTGGCTGACCATCAGCGCGATCAGGAACGATGCGGGAGAGATCACCAACTATGTCTCCATTTTTCACGACATAACCGAGCTCAAGCGGCAGCAGGACGCCCTGGAATACCAGGCCCAGCACGACGCCCTGACTGGTCTGCCCAACCGCATTCTACTCGGCGACCGACTGCGCATGGCGCTGGCGCAACTTGAACGCAGCAACGGCAAGCTCGCGCTTCTCTTTTTCGATCTCGACAACTTCAAGACCATCAACGACGGATTGGGACACGGCGTCGGCGATGCGTTGCTGGTGGAACTCTCCCGCCGTATGGAAAAGCTCCTGCGCAGCGGGGACACCCTGGCCCGACTGGGCGGAGACGAATTTCTGGTTCTGTTGCCGGAGATCGAATCGGTCGATGCCGCCAGCCACATCGCGAACCGGATGCTCGATGCCTTGAAGACTCCGTTTCATCACGGGGACGTCGAGTATTTCGTCACGGCCAGTATCGGTGTGACCATCGCCCCCGACGATGGCTCCGAGGGATCGAAGCTGATCAAGAACGCGGACATGGCCATGTACCGGGCCAAAAGCATGGGGCGCAACAATTACCAGTATTTCACCCCGGAGATGGACGTGGCCGCGCATCGGCGCATTTCCATGGAATACAAGCTGCGCAAGGCCATCGAGGCGCAGGAGTTCGAGCTTTTCTACCAGCCGCTGGTGCATATCCAGAGCGGGGAAATTCTCGGGGCCGAGGCGCTCATCCGATGGCGTAGCGACGGCAAGCTCATCTCTCCGGCGGAGTTCATTCCCCTGGCCGAGGATTCCGGGCTCATCCTGCCGCTAGGCGACTGGGTGCTGCGCACGGCCGCGCATCAGGCCAAGCTCTGGCAGGATGCAGGGCACGATTTGACCATGTCCGTGAACATATCCTCGCGGCAATTTTCCGGAACGGATCTGGTCCTGACCCTGCGTGAGGTGCTGCTGCACACGGATCTGCGTCCGGGAAAATTGTATTTCGAGATTACCGAGTCCATGCTCATGGGCGATGTGAGCAAGGCCGAGACGACGTTGCTCAATCTGCGCGAAGCGGGGGGAACCTTTTTTCTCGACGACTTCGGGACAGGGTATTCCTCCCTTTCCTACCTGAAGCGCCTGCCCATCGACGGGCTCAAGATCGATCGTTCCTTCGTGAAGGACATCACCGACGATCCCGACAGCCGGGCCATCGTCGCGGCCATCGTGTCCATGGCCCAGACCCTCAATCTGCGTCTGGTCGCCGAGGGCGTGGAAACCCAGGCCCAACGAAGCCTGCTGGCGTCCATGGGACCCATCGTGCTGCAAGGCTATCTTGCCAGCCGGCCTGTTCCCGCGCAGGAGTTCGAGGAACTGCTGGCCAAGGGCGTGCTGCTTTCCCCGCTTGTCGGCTGACCCCGATGGGCGGGCACTGTCCTGACAGGGCATTTCCCTCGGGTCTGGTCAACATGCAGGCCGCTGCTTAAAATGTGCGCGCTGAAACTAAAGTGATATTCATGCGAAAACTTGTCCGCATTGGCGCTCAGGCGCTGCTCTATGTCGTGCTGCTGGGGGCTGTCCTGTGGACTGTGCCGGCCGTTTATTATGGCGATCTGCCGCAGTTCTGGCGCGTTCCGGCCGCAGTGGCGGCAGGGGGCGCTGCTGCTGGGAGCCCTCATGTTGCGCGGGTGGCGGATGCGCCTGTCCGTGTTCGGTCCTGCGTTTTTCCTGATTCTGGTCTGGTGGTTTGCCCTGGAACCGTCGAATACCAGAGACTGGCAACCCGATGTCGCCATCCTGCCGCGTGCCGAAATCAATGGTGACCTGATCACTCTGCGCAATATCCGAAATTGCGAATACACTTCCGAAACCCAGTACACCGTCAATCATTACGACAAGACCGTGCGCCTCTCACAGCTCAAGGCTGTGGACCTGTTTCTGGTTTACTGGGGTTCGCCGCTCATTGCCCATACCATGCTCAGCTTTCAATTCGGGGATGACGACTTCGTTTGCGTCTCCATCGAAACCCGCAAGACCGTTGACGAAGAATATTCCGCGTTGCGCGGATTCTTTCGACAGTACGAACTGATTTATGTGCTGGCCGACGAGCGCGATCTGGTTCGCCTGCGCACAAATTTTCGCAATGAGGACGTGTATCTGTATCGGCTGGCTTTCAACCCGGACGTGGCGGGGCCGGTTTTCCTGCAGTACCTGCATCAGATCAACGAGCTTTATGCGCGTCCGCAGTGGTACAACGCCCTTATTAGCAACTGTACGAGCAATATCCGTGGTCACGCCCGCCCCTACACCAGAGATGCCCGTATCGACTGGCGCATACTGGTCAACGGCTTCGTGGACGAGATGGCTTATGAGCGCGGCATGCTCGACACCCGGCTGCCCTTCGCTGAACTCAAGCGGATCAGCCACATCAACGCCCGTGCCCGTGCCCTCGGCGATGATCCGGATTTTTCTCTGCGCATCCGCGATGGCCTTCCGGCTCCAGGCGTCTCTGCTTTTTGATGCTTCCAATCGAGCTACGTGCACCATCATATTGCAATGACAACGCATGACTGTACCGTGGCGGGCGCGGGTTGGTCCGGTCAGGCCGCTTCGAAACTCTCTCGCTGGCCTCGTACGACGTAATCGTTGCATGCAGGACGTAAAAGAGGAGCAAGCCGAACGGCAACGATTTTGCCAACGATGCCTGGCTCGGTCCGACAGTCAAAGTAACCTGACCGGACCAACCCGCAACCGCTCTGCGACGTAATCGAAAATCCGCGTCACCTCCCTACCAAAGAAAAAGCCCGGCCTTTCGAGCCGGGCTTGATTGCGAGTCTTCTCTGCCAAACTCAGATCCTGAACTTGCCGACCATGGCGTTGAGGTCGCGGGCCAGGCCGCTCAGGCTTTCGGAGCTGGCCTGCACCGCCTCGGCCGACTGGGCGATGTCGCCGGAGGCTTCGTTCACGGAAGCCACTTCCTTGGCGATGTCGCGGGTCACTGATTCGGCCTGGGACACGTTCTCGTTCACTTCCTGCACTCCCTGCGATGCCTGGCCGACGTTGTCCGCGATATCGCGAGTCGTGACGGACTGCTCCTCGACAGCGGCCGCGATGGTGCCGACGATGGAGTCCACTTCGTTGATGACCTGACTGACCTGCTGGATTTCCGAAACCGTGACCCCGGTCGCGCCCTGGATGCCCTGGATCTTGTCTCGGATTTCCTCCGTGGCGCGGGCGGTCTGCATGGCCAGTTCCTTGATCTCGTTGGCAACGACGGCAAAGCCGCGTCCGGCTTCTCCGGCCCTTGCCGCCTCGATGGTGGCGTTGAGGGCCAGCAGGTTGGTCTGGGAGGAGATGGCCGTGATGGTCTCGGTGACCTTGTCGATTTCCCGCGCGGCAACACCAAGCTCATCCACCCGGCGAGAGGCCTCCGTGGCCTTGCCGACGGCGTGACCGGTAATGTCCTTGGCCTTGCTGGCGTTCTGGGAGATTTCGGCGATGGTCGCCGTCATTTCTTCGGAGGCGGTGGCCACTGTGCCGATATTGATGGAGAATTCTTCCATGGCCGAGGCCACGGAGTTCATGTTGGAGCTCATTTCTTCGGTGGCGGCGGCCACATTGGTGGACTTGGCGGTCATGTCGCTGGAAGCGCCGCGCAGGTTGGTGGCCAGATCGAGCAGGCCCGTCGAGGCCTGATTGACCTGCGCGGAGTTGCCGGCCACCTCGCGGATGATGCCATGCACCTGCTCCACGAACTTGTTGAACCACTCGGCCAGTTCCTGAGTTTCCGTGCCGGAGGTGTCCTTGAGGCGAGCGGTCAGATCTCCTTCGCCCTGGGCGATGTCTTTGAGCATGCCGATCATGCGCTTCAGAGGGGTGATGATGGAACGGATGAGGAAGATGGTCAGCGGCAGGACCAGAAAGGCGAATCCGGCTCCAATGAAGGACATGGCGATGGTCAGGGACCTTGCGGCCGCGCTTTCAAGGTCCGCGGCCACTGCCGCCTGGGCTTCGGCGATATTGTCGATGTACACCCCGGTTCCGATCCATAAATCGGTGCCCGGGATCATCATCGAATAGGCAATCTTGGGCTGGTCGCCCTTGCCCGGCTTGTCGAACACGTACTCGACGAATCCACCGCCTGCATGCGCCTTTTTGCTCATCTCCAGAACATACGTGATCCCGTTGACATCCTTGTTTCCTCCAAGATCCTTGCCCTCAAGCTCCTTTTTCGTCGGCAGGACCCGGCAGATCGTTTCCTGATAGACGAAGAAGTAGCCTGATTTGTCCTCTTCGAAGCGAATGTTGTTGATGAGATGGCTGATGGTGGCGACCCGTTCCGAATCGGTCGTCATCCCCTCAACGGCCGAACCGAGGCTCGCGGCCATGTTCGTGGTCGCGACCATGATCTTGTCGCGCGCGTCGGCGTTCATGATCTGTCCGACCTTATCGATCATCTGGTTTTTTGTTCCGCTGGCCTGATAGACGAAGAAGGAGACGACCGCGCCCATGAAAATGATCATGATGCCGACCAGAAAGAGTAAGCGGTTGCGGATGCCGAATCGAATGGCCATGAACGTCCTCCAAGGATAATATAAATTGATATTATTGATTGTTACACCAATTGTCACAAACATTGCAAGAAAAGGAAGGCGGGGACATGAGCATGTTGAACGCTTCAGAACCGCCTAATTGGGATGACAAATGCTGTTTATGTGTCTTTGAACGCGATTTTTGCTTCCCAACGAAAAAGCCCGGCGTTTAACCGGGCTTTTCGATCAGCTAAAGAGGGATTTATCAGATTTTGAACTTGCCGACCATGGCGTTGAGGTCGCGGGCCAGTCCGCTCAGGCTCTCGGAACTGGCTTGCACTGCCTCGGCTGAATGGGCGATGTCTCCCGAAGCCGCGCTGACGGCGGTGACTTCCCGGGCGATATCGCCGGTCACGGCCTCGGCCTGGGACACGTTCTCGTTCACTTCCTGTACTCCCTGCGAAGCCTGGCCGACGTTGTCCGCGATATCGCGGGTCGTGACGGATTGCTCCTCGACGGCGGCCGCGATGGTGCCGACGATGATGTCCACTTCGTTGATGACCTGACTGACCTGCTGGATTTCAGAAACCGTGATTCCGGTCGCGCTCTGGATGCCCTGGATTTTGCCCCGGATTTCCTCGGTGGCGCGGGCGGTCTGCATGGCCAGTTCCTTGATCTCGTTGGCGACGACGGCAAAACCGCGTCCGGCTTCTCCGGCCCGGGCCGCCTCGATGGTGGCGTTGAGGGCCAGCAGGTTGGTCTGGGAGGAGATGGCCGTGATGGTCTCGGTGACCTTGTCGATTTCCCGCGCGGCAACACCAAGCTCATCCACCCGGCGAGAGGCCTCCGTGGCCTTGCCGACGGCGTGACCGGTAATGTCCTTGGCCTTGCTGGCGTTCTGGGAGATTTCGGCGATGGTCGCCGTCATTTCCTCGGAGGCGGTGGCCACTGTGCCGATATTGATGGAGAATTCTTCCATGGCCGAGGCCACGGAGTTCATGTTGGAGCTCATCTCTTCGGTGGCTGCGGCCACATTGGTGGACTTGGCGGTCATGTCGCTGGAAGCGCCGCGCAGGTTGGTGGCCAGACCGAGCAGGCCCGTCGAGGCCTGATTGACCTGCGCGGAGTTGCCGGCCACCTCGCGGATGATGCCATGCACCTGCTCCACGAACTTGTTGAACCATTCGGCCAGTTCCTGGGTTTCCGTGCCGGAGGTGTCCTTGAGGCGAGCGGTCAGATCGCCTTCGCCCTGGGCGATGTCTTTGAGCATGCCGATCATGCGCTTTAAAGGGGTGATGATGGAGCGGATGAGGAAGATGGTCAGCGGCAGGACCAGAAAGGCGAATCCCGCTCCGATGAAGGACATGGCGATGGTCAGGGACCTTGCGGCCGCGCTTTCCAGGTCCGCCGCGACTTTTGCCTGGGCTTCGGCGATGTTGTCGATGTAGATGCCCGTTCCGATCCAGAGGTCGGTGCCGGGGATCATGGTGGAATAACTGACCTTGGGCTGGTTGCCCTTGCCCGGCTTGTCGAAAATGTATTCGACGAACCCGCCGCCCTTTTCGGCCACTTCGCTCAGTTCGCGAATGAGATACAGTCCGTTGGGGTCCTTGAGATCCTTGAGGTCGGTGCCTTCAAGGGCCGGGTTTGGCGGCATGATCCTGCTAGTGGTGCCCTGGTAGACGAAAATATATCCCGATTGATCCTCTTCAAAGCGAATGTCGGTTACAAGATTTCTGATGACGCCGATTTTTTCGTCCTGATCGGTCACGTTCCTGATGCCGGCCTCGACGCTTTTCGTTAACGCTTGGGTCAGCACCATGATCTTGTCCTTGGCCTCATCGGTCATGATGATGCCTACTCGATCTATCATTTGTGATTTGGAGTTCGCGGCCTGATATACGAAAAAAGAGACTACCGCGCCGATGAAGACGAGCATCACGCCGACCAACAAAAGCAACCTGTTTCGGATTCCCAAACGCATGCTCATCGTGTTGCCTCCGGATAAATTGTCTAGAATTTCTCATACATTATCATCATTAAAACGATTTGCGCAACAGATTGTATGACAATTCCGTCGTGCATTATTTCACAGGGGGAAAATGCTTTTCATTTCGGAGTATTCGGATTTGTTTTGTCCGAAATCGCTGTGCTGCGAAAAGCCATGAAAGAACCTGATGGTCATTCTCGCGAAGGCGGGCCATGTCGGGCAATAGCGCGAGCTCCATTCTTTTCAGGTAGTTAAAAAGGCATGGATCCCCTTCTTCAAGGGGATGACGGTTTCTTGCAGTGATGTCTGGTTTTGCATCTTGATAAAATGCTCAGGACTCCGGATCGGGAGCCCTGAGCAAGGGGAATGGCGGAGGGGCGGACTGGACAGAACTCGGGATCAGGACGCGTGGATGTTTTTGCGCGTGTACATGGATTGGTCGGCTTTTTTGAGCAGGGTTGCCAGATCCTGCGGCTCCTGCGGGTTGAAGACCGTGCAGCCGTGAGTGACTCCCATGATGTAGGGAATCCTGCCGGAGTTGTTTGTGGTGTCGATGAGTATGAGGACCTTGTTCCAGACCCGTTGAACCTCATCCGGGCCGCATCCGGGAAAGATGAGCACGAACTCGTCGCCGCCGATGCGGTAGATTTCGTCGCTGGCGCGGACGCAGGCGCGAATGATGGACACGATTTCCTTCAGATAGGTGTCTCCGTGAAGATGTCCGTAAGTGTCGTTGACCTGCTTGAGCTTGTCCACGTCCACATAGCAGAACATGAACCTTTCGTTTTTCTCGATGGCTGTTCTGATTGTTTGCGGCATTTCCGATTCAAAGGCGCTTCTGGTGCTCGCTCCCGTCAGGGGGTCTAGGCGCACGGAGCGCTCCAGGGCCCGGCGTTTGCGCTGCTGATAGCGGTAAAAGACGACAAGAATGCAGAGCAGCAGGGCGATGATCAGAATCAGGGCCGTGATCGTCCACAGGGCGCGGGTATGTCGGTAGGCGTCCGAATCGTCGTTGATGAGCGTCGCGTCGCTGGGGAGCAGCCCAAAGTCCATTCCATGGCTCTTCATGGCCTTGGCGTCGAAAATGAATGCGTTGGGACTTATGGTAATGATCGGCAGATTGCCGGCTTTTTGTCCGCGCAGGACGTTTCGGAGCAGATTTCCGGCGGCCAGTCCCTGGTGACGGCCGCTGGTGACCATTCCGCCGACGGAGCCGGCTCCCAGATAGAAGTCCCAGAAGGAAAAGACCGGCACGGGGCTTGCGCTCACGATTTTTTCGCAGCTCTCCTCGTAGGAGAAGGTGTTCCCGTCGCGGTCCTGGTTGAAGCTCATGAGCAGGATGAAGCTGTCCGGCGGCAGCGTCGGCAAGCGTTCCAGCAGTCGGGTCATGGAAATGTTTTCAAGGAGTTCGATCTCAAGAGAGGTGGGCAGCAGGTGGCGAACCTCCTCGAAGCGATTGTGGTTGCCATGGCCAGTCGGGGTGGCGTCGTTGATGACGAAAAGCTTTTTGGCTCTGGGCAGAAGGCGGGAGGCGGCCTGTACCGTGCTGACGATGTCGTAGGATTCGAGCACTCCGGTTATTCCCTGAGCGGACAGGGATTGTTGATCGGTGAGATAGTTCACGCCGCAAAAGATGATGGGCGCGTTGTTGAACAGGGTCTGCCGGTACTGGCGGGCAAAGTTGAAGGCGTTGTCGTCGGAGGTCAGCACTGCTGAAAATTTGGCCGAACGATATTTTTCACGCATAAGGATGTAGTTCAGATAGGTGAACTCAGGCTCGGGATGGCGCTTGGTGTCCATGTATTCGACATGCATTTCCACGTTCGCGGCGTCCGCCCCCAGGCTTTCCCTGATTCCGGCTTCAATGTCGTCGGTCCACTTGAAACCCGTGTGGTACGAATGCAGGATCAGGATTTCATGCTCGGTCCCCCTTTTGGGGTGAAGGAATTTCGTCTCCGGCGGCAAACGGTCGGGAGTGATTCCGAAGCGCTCCATCTGGCGCATGTCCACTTCCAGCTGGATTGCGTCATCATAGGTCACGGGCAGGTCGACTGGGCGCGCGCCACCCAGGATTCGGCCGGCCATGTTGCCCGCGATCCGGCCCTGTTCATATCCGTTGGTCAGGTAGCCTCCGAAAAGACCGTGGCCCATGAGAAAATTCCAGACCCCGTAAACCGGCACCGGGCTGGCCTGGGAAATGGCCGAGATGGCTTCCGTCGCGCCGTGGACCCGGCCATCGCGATCCTGGAAATAGAGCAGAAAGAGAAGTCCCGTCTCCGGGCCAATCACTTTGACCTGCTCCATCAGCTCCGGCAGGGGGGTATCCTCAAGTACCTGCATGGGCAGATCCGGGGGAACGACCTTGCGCAGTTCGGCCACGGCGGCATCGCCCGTGGCGGTCTTGTCCGCGATGACCATCAGCTTGCGCATTTGCGGCTGAAGCCTGCGCATGAGCTTCACGTTCGTGTTCAGGTCCGCGTATTCGCGTACGCCGGTCATGTTCCGGGGCAGCGGCGGCAGAGGGTTGGTGTTCACGCCGCAAAAGACCACGGGAGTGTCCGGGAAGATGCGCGCGCCGTGTTTAAGAATGAAAAAGAAAGCGCTTTCGTCCACCGTGATGACCAGGTCGGGACGCAGGAAAGCGTATTTGAGCTCCATGAATTTAGGAAGGCTTGCGAGATATTCAGGATCGAGATTGCGCTTGGTGTCCATGTGTTCGACGTGGATGAGCACTTCCGGATCATGTTGATGCAAGGTCGCTTCCAGCCCGTGCATGATGTCCGCGGACCACTTGTAGTCGGGATGGTAGGAATTGAGGATGAATACCTGTTTGGCGGCCATGGCGCTTGCCGGGCACAGGGAAAGGAGCAGCAGGCAGGCCAGGACTGCCTGCCGCAGGGCACGGCGAGGAAACCTCCAGCCCGCGTCACGCAAAGAGGGTTTCTCCCTGCAGCACGCTGCCGGCCTTGATCACGACCTGATTCGGCCCCGTATTGACGATGCGCACATCGCCCAAGCACTGCACATCCTGCTCGAAGAGCACATCCCCTTCGACGACAAGGCTGTCGCATTTGAGCAGGGACAGCGGATTCTTGGGAAAGCGGGCCAGGAACGCGTCGATTTTCTTGTAATGCCGCGAGTCCAGGGAAATGGACGGCATGGGAGTGACGCGGTCCGGGTTGGGGATGATGGTTTCGCGATCCGTGCGCACGAAGCAGTCGGACATGACCAGGAGCAGGTCGTTGGTAGTCTTGACCGGCGCAAAGCGTTTTTTGGGCACGATGACGGCCTGGGCATTGAGGAAATTGGTGATGGCCGAACCCATGGCCGTCTCCAGTTGAAAGACCTTGGGGGAGGACAGATCGCGAGGATCAAGGTTTTTGGGATTTATGATCAGGTCAAGGGGCATCATCCGGTGCGAAACGAAAACGGACTGCAGGATGCGCAGGTCTATCCAGATGGAATTGGTGTTGAAGAACTTGTATTTTTCGATGTCGCAGAACGAGTCCATCTCGGTGTCGGGGCACTGGGCCACTTCGCGCAGGGCGAGCTGCTTGTTTTCTTTCAGGCGGCAGAGGTGTCCGCCTTTCTTGTCCTGATCCGTGCGCCGTGCGACTTCCATGAGAAAAGGCAGGTTGTGGTGGACCATGTAGCCGAGCAGACGACGGTTCATGATGGCCCCGAGATTGTCTGAGTTGGAGATGAAGGCGTAGATGTAGCCTTTGTCCAGCAGGGCGTCGAGAATGCCCGAGGTGATCATGGCGGTGTAGATGTCGCCGTGTCCGGGAGGATTCCATTCCAGTTCGGGATTCTGGGGCCAGGACGCCGGGGTGTGGTCCTTGGCCATGATCTTCGGGTAACGATGCTGCAGGAAGGCAAGGTCGATGCCGGTGGTGCCGTTGTTGAAATCACCGACCTTGAGCATGGTGTCCATGTGGGTCTTGAAGCTGTTCATGAACACTTGCGGAAAATCCACCCCGTAGTGGGTGCGGACCGTCTTGGCCTGGAGCAGGATGAGGTCCAGAAAGCTGAGCCCCTCCTTGACCGGAATGAGCGACTTGGCCGATTCCAGGCCCATGCTCGTGCCCAGGCCGCCGTTGAGCTTTATGACGGCGGTCTTGTCCAGCGCTTCCTCGCCCTTGGCCTTGAATTGCTCCATGGCATCATAGTCTGCAAGTTCATCGTCATGCACGGCTACAATATCCCGGTCGGAGAGCTTACCCTGGGCGCCGTAAAGAAATTGGTTAAAGTAACACTTGAAGGTATTGATGACGATGGCGGGCAGGCCTTGCTGTTCCATCTTCAGGGCAAAGGGACGAAAGAGCGAGGAGAGTTTGGGGTCGTCGACGCTGACGCAGCTAATATCCTGGGCCATGGAGGCTCCTTGTGTGGATCAGGTTCATGATCGCATTCCCGAAAGCTCGCGGGGAATGTGCGCGGTTGAAGGAGCAGCATAGAACATGTGCCGTTAATCGTCCATAATGTCGTGGTCACAAAGAGGAAATTTTTAAAATCAGCGTTTGATGTCGTCCTTTTCATCAGGGGAACATGGAATTTTATCCTCGCGCGCGGCGGCCTTGGGCACGGACATTGTCAGCCGCGCCATGGAATCTTTTTGTTCAATCTGCAGATGCCCGCCGATGCGTTCGATCAGCAGCAGACACATGGCCAGGTTCATCTCGTCGTCCTCGAAGGGCATGATGAGACGCTCGTGACTTGTCGCCAAAGTGCGCACGGGATCCATGATCAGACTGGTCACGATCAGTTCGTTGGATTGCGAAGCCGTGATGCGCATCGTGCCGGATTGCTCGACGATGTCGGCGCCATGTCCGATGAGATAGATGAAGATGCGGTGCAGGAATTCCTGATCGGCAAGGACCGGCGGGAGGTCATCCTTGAGCTCGATGTCGAAGCTGACTGATTTGTGCTCCAGGCGACTGGAGACCAGGCTCATGATGAAGTTCACCGTGGGGGCCAGCCGGCAGGGGGTCAGCGTGACGTCGATGGGTTCGAGATAGGCGGTGATACGCTGAAGCAGGCGTTCGAGCCGGTTGCATTCTTCCAGAATGACCCCGGTTTCGACGGCCTCCGGGTAGCGCAGGCGCAGCTTTCGGGCGAAGCCGCCGAGAGCGACCAGGGGATTGCGGATTTCGTGTGCCACCTCTTCGGTCATGGTGCGCAGCATGCTGAGCTTCTCGTTTTGCCGCAGCAGCTTGTCCAGGTAGGAGTTGCGGGTCATGTCCATGATCATGCCCTCGATCCTGTCCGGGACGCCGCCGGGCGGCAGGGGCGAGGCAATGGACTGGAGCATGAGGGAGACGGGATATCCCTTTTTGTGCAGAAAACGAAATTCAAGATTGAATTCGGCTGGTTCCGGTTGCAGGCTTTTTTTCAAGGCGACCATGAAGCGTTTGCGGTCTTCCCGTACGATGCGTCTCAGGAACGCTCTGGGCGACTTGAGAATCTCCTGCGGCGAATATCCGAGAATCTGCGTCGTGGCCTGGTTCAGAAATTCGAATTCCAGGTCGCGGTTGATGATGAAAATGATGACGGGGAGCTTTCCGATCAGCCGGATCAGGTGGTCCTGGGTGTCGCGGATGCGCCGCTGCATGCCCGATTGAGCCAGGCAGTTGCGCAGGCCGTTGATGAAGATGTCCATGCTGAGGATCGGCTTGGTCACATAGTCGAAGGCTCCTGTTTTGAAGGCGTCGATGGCGTGACTTATGTGCGTGCGTCCCGAAACGATGATCACGGGAGTGGACGGACGGGATATCTTCATGTTGCCAAGCAGGCCCATTCCCTCGTCGCCGGAAATTCCAAGGTCGAGAAGCACCAGGTCCGGAGCCAGGTGTATGAAGAGCTGCATGGCCTTTCGTGCATCGGTGGCCTCATGGATGCTGAAGCCCGCATCTTCGAGATTGGTGGCGAGGGAGCTCCGCAGGTGTTCGTCGTCTTCGACGATCAGGATGGATTGGGGCATGATCCGGGCTCCGTCGATGTTTGGGGATTGTCACGGCAGGGCAGGGTGATGTGAAAGGTGTTCATCGGCGCGGCGTAGGAATATTCGGCCCGGCCATTGTGCAGCTCGACGATCTGCTTGACGAAGTAAAGGCCGTGGCCCGAGCCTTCGACGTTCTCCGTGGCGCTGCATCGAAAATCCGCATTGAAAAGTTTCGGCCGATCCGGGCTTGGGATCTCATGTCCCGTGGTGCGGATGTAAAGCTCGATCCCCGGCTTTCCCGGGCCAAAAGCCTGCGGTTTGCTTTCCCAACCGTAAAGGACCAGTTTCTCTTCCCGGCCGGATTCTCCCGGCATGGATTCCGTATATTTGACCGCATTGGAGAGCAGGTTGGCAAAAACCTGCGAAAGAAGGCCGATATCCGCCTCCAGCGTGATGTCTTCGTCGATGCGTACGTCCGGGGCGATGCGGATGGTGATGCCCTGTGCATTGAGCAGGGGCAGGAAGCGATCGAGCTGCGGCTCGAAGATCTGGCTTTTGAATTTGCAGGGGCGCGGCTGCAGATCGTAACGCCCTTTTTCAAAATGTCCGTGGCGAAGCAGGCTCTCCAGAAAGAGGCTCGATTGCTGAAAGCGCCTGGAGATGAATTTCTGTCTTGTCTGCAAGACCTTGATCATGCCTGGAAGCTCAAGCCTGATTTTCCGGTCCGGGGAGCTTGAGCGGACGGGAGAGAGGGCGTCCACCTTGCGACCGAGGCGCTCAAGCTGTTTCTCCATCTGCAGGAAGAGCAGCTTGAAATGCATGTTGGGCACGATGACGTTGTGCCCTATGTCACGGACCAGATTGTAGATGAAGGTCAGGCGGTGGCGGTTGCTGATGGCGACCTGCTTCACGGCCATGAGCTGGGCTGCGGCGTGTACGTATTCGTGGTAGAACGCTTCTTCCTCCGGACTCAAGTCCTTGTGCAGACAGAGCATGCCAAGCAGTTTCGGCTCGGTTCCGGTTTCGCATATGGGAATCGCGGTCAGGCCTTCAAGGCGTATGCCGGCGGTCTGGTTCGGGCAGGAGGGTTCGGGAAAGATGAGGAGTCTGGATTTTTGCGTACTGGTGGTCCGGCGCAGCCGTAACGTGCCTTTTGGATCACGCATGTACAGGGAGGCGGGAGTGTCCAGGCACACATCCGGCACGAGCACGCACAGCGATTTGAGATCGCGCAGGGACTCGAATTTGAAGCTGGCCTGGAAAAAGAGGTTCAGCGCGGTGCTTCGGATCGCCGCGTGGTCGTCGTTCGCGCGGCCGGCCAGGCGCTCAAGAAGGTGCGCCCTGATGTGCTTTCGGGCATGAAGGGAGGGTTGCATGGCGTGTCCTGGGGTTGGCGGATTTCACCGGACCATAACCCAGGGCGCACCCTCCTGCAATCAGGGTTTGCGCGTCTTGCCCCGTCCGTCGTATTTTTTGGGGTCGAGGTTGTACTTCTTGATCTTGTAGTTGATGATCCGGTAGCTGGCCCTGAGCTCCCTGGCCACCTGCAGCATGTTGCCTCCGCATTTCTGCAGGGCCTCGACCAGGATCTCCTGTTCGAATTTGCCCACGGCCTCGCCGAAGGAGAGCTGGTTGTCCGTGGCCGAGCTTTCGGCAGTCTGCAGGGTCGGCGGAAGATGGTAAGTGCGGATGGCCTCCTCGTTGCAGATCAGCACGGCCCGCTCCAGGCAGTTGCGCAGCTCGCGCACGTTTCCGTGCCACTGGTACTGGGTCAGCAGGTCGATGGCGGGCATGGAGATGCGCTTGATGTTTTTTGAGTATTCCTTGGCGAAGAATTCCAGGAAATACTCGGCCAGGGGCAGGATGTCTTCCCGGCGTTCGCGCAGGGGCGGAATGAAGATGGGGAAGACGTTGATGCGATAATAGAGATCTTCGCGGAATTCTCCGGACTTGATCAGGTTTTCCAGCGGCTGGTGGGTGGCGCAGATGATGCGCACGTCGACCTTGATGGTTTTCTCGCTCCCGAGGCGCTGGATCTCCCCTTCCTGCAGGGCGCGCAGCAGCTTGGACTGGGCCTCGGGGCTGAGTTCCCCGATTTCGTCCAGAAACAGGGTGCCACTGTGGGCCAACTCGAAGCGGCCCTTCTTGGAGCCCACCGCGCCGGTGAAGGCGCCGCGCTCATGGCCGAAAAGCTCGCTCTCCAGCAGTTCCGAGGGCAGCGCCGCGCAGTTGAGGCGGATGAGGGGCTTGGTGCGGCGAGAGCTGGCATTGTGGATGGCCTCGGCCAGAAGTTCCTTGCCGGTGCCCGATTCGCCGCGCAGCAGCACCGAGGCCTTGCTCGAAGCGACCTGCATGATCTGCCCCATGACAAAGGCCATGGCCTTGGAGGTGGCCACGATCTTGGCCTGCACCATGGCCGTGTCGCGATCCAGGCTCTCGCCCAGGAAGCCCATGGAGGCCCAGAGCTCTTTCTGGGCCATGTTTTCCTGCAAATACGCGGTCTGGCGGGCGATGACGGCGGCCAGAACCTCAAGAAAGGCGCAGTGAACCTGCAACACCTCGGGCGACTGGCAGGGGATGTCCGCGCTCAGCACGCCGAGCGCCTCCTGGATGCCCTCGGAATTGATCCGCGTGACCGGGACACAGATGAAGGAAAGTTCGGCCAGCTCTTTCTGCGTGCGGCCCATGGCCTTGTTCAGAAAGCGTTCGTCGTTCCCCATGGCCTCGATGATGATGGATTTCCCGCTGTCCAGAACCTGACCGGTGACTCCCTGGCCGGGCAGGTACGTGGCCTTGACCGGCCCCTTGTGCCCGTAGGTGAGGTCGAAACGGATGGTGTTGGCCTTGGGATCGAGGATGGCCAGCGCCATGCGTTTGTATTTCATGGCCTCGGCGGTCATGGCGAGCAGGCTGTCCAGGCTCGATTGCAGCGGGCTCATGGGATCGAGGTGCTGCACCGTGCTTTGAAGCGTTTGCAGATAATGCAGGAATTCGGCGGTCATCATGGGGTGGTATCCAAATCGTTTGCGGACTTTTGAGATTCGTTCTTGGCGTTTGCTTTGGAGGGTGAGACCGAAGGCCCTGGTCTCGGGCGAACCCCGCCAAGCGGGGACGCCCTTGTGATTTCACTCGTCTCAGGATTTGGATTTGAGTGTGCCGATCTTGTAGTCCAGGAATGCCTCGTTGCCGGCTTCCTTGGATTTGAGGGCCTCGTATTCGGAGATGGCCAGCTC
This sequence comes from Desulfomicrobium apsheronum, assembly GCF_900114115.1. Lineage (NCBI taxonomy): Bacteria > Pseudomonadati > Thermodesulfobacteriota > Desulfovibrionia > Desulfovibrionales > Desulfomicrobiaceae > Desulfomicrobium > Desulfomicrobium apsheronum. Next base: position 22,402 of record NZ_FORX01000012.1, read on the forward strand.
GATCTGCCCCGCTTTTTCGGCGGCGAAAGCCAGGTTGGCGGAAATGGCGGGCATGAATTCCTGACCTGCGTCCTTCTTGAGGGCGCTCAGAATCTCGACGGCCTTGGCATGATCGCCCTTGAGGATCAGGGCCTTGGCTTCGCCGAGCCCGGCGATGACGCGGATGTCGGCTCCCTGGCCCACGGAACTCCAGGCTCCGGCCGCTTTTTCGTAATCGTTTTGATCCATGAAGATGCGGGCCAGTTCGAGCTGTGCGGCGGCGCGCAGCTCTTTGGGGCCGGACTTGGCGAAGGCTTCGAGTTTTTCGATGCGCGCGGTCTGATCAGCCATGGTCATGATGACGCCAAGCTCGCTCACGGCCTTTTCGTGCTGGGACTCCTGGTAGGTGGTGACGCCCGAATACACGGCCACGGCAATGACGATGCCGCCGATGGTGATGCCGATGGGCTTGATGTTGTCCAGGATTTTCTTCAGCAGGGGATGGATGTCGGAGTCCATTTCCTGTTCGATGGTTGCCAGGATATCGTGTGTCTCTTTGCGTTCTTCCATGGAAAGGCTCCTTTGATTCGAATTGCCATTATTGTAAAAGCCCCGTCTGTTTATAGGCAATTTCGAAAAAGGTCAAAGAGAATGCGCAAGAGGAAAACATACCGGAATAAAAGGATATCCGGCCTGGTAAAAAGGTGCCCGGATGAAGTATTCTTGCCTGTGGCGCGGCGTTGGTATAGTCTTTGAAAAATAATATTTTTGGCTTTGGATCTTTTTTCACCACAGACAGGAGCGAAGGATGAATCTGGAATCACAAATGCGCGAGCTGGCCGCATCGGCACGGACCGCCGCAAGGACACTGGCCACGGCCACGGGCCTTGAGCGCAACAGGGCGCTTCTGGCTTTGGCCGACCTGCTGCACGATTCTCGACAGGAAATTTTTGCTGCCAACACGCTTGATCTGGAGGCCGCGCGTGCCGCCGGACTGGACGAGGCGCGTCTGGACCGCCTGCGCATCACCGATGGCGGCGTGGACTCCATGGCCGACGCCTGCCGTCACGTGGCCTCCCTGTCCGACCCGGTGGGTGAGGTGGAAGGCATGATAAGGCGCCCCAACGGCTTGCTCGTCGGACGCATGCGCATTCCTCTGGGCGTCATCGCCATCATCTACGAATCCCGCCCCAACGTGACCATCGACGCGGCGATCCTCTGTCTCAAGGCCGGCAACAGCGTCATCCTGCGCGGAGGTTCCGAAGCCTACCATTCCAACCAGATTCTGGGTGGCCTGCTGCGCCGGGCCCTGGACACGGCCGGATTGCCCGAGGGGTGCGTGCAGATCGTCCCGACCACGGACCGGGCTGCGGTGAAGCATCTTCTGGCCCTGGACGAGTACATCGACGTGGTCATCCCGCGCGGCGGCGAAGGCCTGATCCGGGCTGTGGTCAAGGACGCGACCATGCCGGTTCTCAAGCATTACAAGGGCGTCTGCCACATTTATGTCCACAAGGACGCGGACCAGGAGCAGGCCCTGTCCATCGTCGAGAACGCCAAGGTGCAGCGCCCGGGCGTGTGCAATGCCCTGGAATGCCTGCTTGTGCACGAGGGCGCCGCGCGGGAATTTCTGCCCCGTCTGGCCGCCTTGCTGGCGCCGCTTGGCGTGTCTTTTCGGGCCTGTCCCCGCTCCCTGCCGCATCTTGGCGACACGGCCACGCCCGCCGAGGCCGATGATTTCGGGCGCGAGTTTCTGTCCCTGACCCTGGCGGTGAAGATCGTCGACACCCAGGCCGAGGCCGAGGAGCACATCGCCCGTTACGGCTCGGGCCATTCCGAAGCCATCCTGACCCGTACCCACGACCGGGCCATGCGCTTCCTGCGGACCGTGGACGCCTCCTGCGTGCTCATCAACGCCTCAACACGCTTCAACGACGGCGGGGAACTGGGGCTTGGCGCCGAGATCGGCATCAGCACCTCGAAGATCCACGCCTACGGGCCCATGGGCGTGAAAGAGCTGACCAGTCTCAAGTACATCGTCTTCGGAGAAGGGCAGGTGCGTGTCTAGACTCCTGACCGGATCGGTGGGTATTCTCGGCGGATCGTTCAATCCCGTGCACAACGGGCATCTGCGCATGGCCATCGAGGCTCGGGAGGCGCTGGGACTTGCGCGGGTGGATCTGCTGCCCGCCAAGGTCCCGCCGCACAAGGGCAAATCGGGACTGCTCGATTTTGATTTGCGCCTGGCCCTGCTGCGTCAGGCGGTGGTAGGAGTGGAAGGTCTGGGAGTGAGCGCCCTGGAAGGGGAGATGCCCGTCCCCTCGTATTCGCACGCGACGCTGACCCGCCTGTGCGTCATGTTTCCGCATACCAACCATGTCTTCGTTCTCGGCAGTCCTGATTTTCTGACCTTGCCTGACTGGCACAGAGGGCTGGAGCTGCCGCTCCTGACCGACATCGCCGTGGTGGACCGGCTCGGGCTGGGACAGGCCGCCGTGGACGATTTTCTGGGCAGACACTGGAAATGGCGGGAGGAAGGGCCGGGAGTGCGGCGCATCGAGGCGGGACGGCGGGTCGTGCTTGTGCCCATGGCGCGCCTGGACGTCAGCGCGAGCATGGTGCGGGAAAAATTTTGCGCGGGCCTTGAAACCAGCGGGCTCGTGCCCGACGCGGTCCGGGGGCGGATGCTGGCTGCACCCCATCTTTTCAAGGATTGCTGGAACGTATCACCCTAATGGAGGAATCATGGTTGGACATATTGTGATGTGGAAACTGAAGGAGAGCGCGGAAGGCCGGAGCGCGGCGGAAAACGCGGCGATCATGAAAGACATGCTCGGGGCCCTGCCGGGACTCATCCCGCAGCTGCGCACCCTGGTCGTCAGCACGGATGTGTTCGCCTCCGCGCCCGAGACCGAGGTGGTCCTGTACACGGTCTTCGATTCTCCCGAAGACCTGCAAACGTATCAGGTTCATCCCGAGCACCAGAAATGCGTGGCCTTCGTTTCGGCCGTGGTCGCCGAGAGGCGCATGGTGGATTACAACTTCTAGAGAGCGTGATGTTGCGTGAGAAGGGGGCAAAACGCCTTGTTCCCTTTTCCGCGCGAAGGTCGCAAAAAAGGGTGCTCGCGCACCCTTTTTTTTTAGCTGGCCAGCAGGGCCACCGTGACTTGTTTCTTGCCGAATTGCCTGGCTTGGTTGGTGTCGGGGAAGAAGATGTCCATGCGCTGCGTGTAGCGCTTGCTCATCAGATCCGCGATTTCAAAGATGCCGTGTCCTTTCACGTAGACCTTCTTGCCGAAGACCCAGCCTTCATCGAACAGATCCCTGCTCACGGCGACAATGCCGGGCCGGGCCTTGCCCATGCTGGCCGTTGTCTGCGGGTCGGGCCCGCATTCTTCGACGGTCGGGCTGTAGGCGGTCACGGTCACTTCCTTGACCCATCTATTCCTGAGCTCCGCCACCTGGCGGGTCAATTCCTGTCGTTCTTCGTTTAGCGTCGCGATCCGGGCTTCGTAGTGCCGGGTCGTCTCCAGTCTGGTTCCGTTATATGCGGCAAATCCGACCAGAGAGGCGATCATGACGAAAAAAAGCGAAGTGACGACAAATACTCCATGATTATTCATGTGCGTACCTCATCGTGCTTGGGGTGATGCTGCCGGCGACGGGAGTGGGGAGCGGGAGTCGAAGAGAAGGGAGCGGGAAAGTGCCGGCGCATGGAAACAATAGTTCATAACAATTGAGGTCTCTACCCGAACGGCAACATGGATGCAACCCTGAATGTGCCTTTCGGTTTCAAGGGTTTATCCGGAAAGAAAGTTGTTTCTTTCCGGATAATTATAGCTATTTTTCGGTGCCTTGAGGTTCAAATTGCAGAGCAAGGGAATTGATGCAGTAACGCAATCCAGTGGGCTCTGGTCCATCGGGGAATACATGGCCAAGATGCCCGTCACAGACAGCGCAGAGCACCTCAGTGCGGACCATGAACCAGGATTTGTCCTCATGCTTTGCGATATGCGTTTCGTCCACGGGCCTGAAAAAACTGGGCCAGCCGGTGCCCGAATCAAATTTGGCATCTGAGTGAAAGAGCGGGGTTTCGCAGCCCGCGCAGACATAGGTTCCCACCTCGTGATGGTCGTTGAATTTTCCGCTGAAAGCCGGTTCGGTGCCCTTTTCGCGCAGCACATGATACTGCTCGGGGCTCAATATTTCCCGCCACTGGGCGTTTGTCTTCGTGATCTTGTCCATTGAGTATCCTCCTGCGGGCCACATGATGAAGGCGAATATCAGAAGCAGCCAGGTTGATTTTGGGCATTTGCGCATGACGTTTCTCCTTTTTCGAACAGGTAAGATTTGTGCGGAGGCTGTAAAGGCGCAGGTTTCTCTCGGAGTTCTTTTATGCTAGACGTACTTATCCAGCACGACGAAATGATCCAAGGAGGATGCAAGATGACGGCCCCCGAAAGCAATCAGAGCGTTGAGTCCCTGAAGGACGATATACAGCGGCACGTGGCCCTGACCCTGGGCAGCGACCCTTTCCCCCCGCGCAAGGGGCGCTATTATCTCGGCCTGTGCTACAGCGTGCGCGACCGCCTGCTCGGCCAGTGGCTTGAGACTCAGCGTTCCTACTACGACTCCATTACCAAGCGCGTGTATTACATGTCCCTGGAATTTCTGCCCGGACGGTTCCTGATGAACTATATCCAGGCCCTGGGCATGGAAGAGGAGTGCCGCGAGGCGGTGAGGGATTTTGGATTGGATCTGGATGAGCTGCTCGAAGAGGAATGGAACCCGGGGCTGGGGAACGGCGGCCTTGGGCGGCTGGCCTCATGCTATATGGATTCCATGGCCACGTGCAGGATTCCCGGTTACGGGTACGGCATCCTCTATGACTATGGCATCTTCTATCAGACCATCGTCAACGGCTATCAGCATGAAGGTGCCGACAACTGGTTGCGTCAGGATTCTCCCTGGGTGCTCAGGCGCGGTCATTTCATGTTCCTGATCAATTTCTACGGACGCAGCGAGGCCTACGAGGACAGCGCCGGGCACGAGCGTTTTCGCTGGGTGGACACGGAGTCGGTCATGGCCATGGCCTGCGACATCATGGTCCCCGGTCATCAGAACGGCCATGTGACCAATATGCGCCTGTGGAAAGCCATCTCCACCCGGGATTTCGAGCTCGAACACTTCAACCGGGGCGATTACATCGGCGCGGTCCAGTCCAAGGTCGAGAGCGAGAACATCTCCAAGGTTCTTTACCCCAACGACACCAGCCCGCGCGGCAAGGAGCTCAGGCTGCGGCAGCAGTATTTCTTCGTGGCCGCGACCTTCCAGGACATCCTGCGGCGTTTCCGCAAGAACAACTACTCCTCTTTCGACTGCTTTCCGGATCAGGTCGCGGTGCAGCTCAACGACACCCACCCGGCCATCAGCATCGCGGAGCTCATGCGCATTCTGGTCGACGAGGAGTCCCTGACCTGGGAGACAGCCTGGACCATCTGCCAGAAGACATTCTCCTACACCAACCACACCGTCCTGCCGGAGGCCCTGGAGACGTGGTCCGTGGAACTCATCGGGCGCATGTTGCCAAGGCACCTGCAGATCATCTTCGAGATCAATCGTCGTTTCCTGGACGATGTGGGCAAACGCTTTCCCGGTCGCGTCGATCTATTGAGATCCTTGTCACTGATCGCCGAGGACAATGGCAAGCAGGTGCGCATGGCCCATCTGGCCATCATTGGCAGCCACACGGTCAACGGCGTGGCCGAGCTGCATTCAAAGATTCTCAAGACGCGGCTGTTCAAGGATTTCGACAATCTTTATCCCGGCAAATTCACCAATGTGACCAACGGCATCACGCCCCGGCGTTGGCTGATGCAGGCCAATCCGGCCCTGTCCGAGCTGATCGGCTCCGTCATCGGGGACGAGTGGATTCATGACCTGTCGCACCTGTCCGAGCTGGCCGCCTACGCCGACGATCCCGAATTCCAGCAGCGCTGGCAGGAAGTGCGCAAGCGCAACAAGAAACTCCTGGCCCGCTACGTTTTGCGCAAGCTCGGCGTAGGCATCAACCCGGCCACGCTCTTTGACATGCACATCAAGCGCATCCACGAGTACAAGCGGCAGATTCTGAACGTTCTGCACGTCATCACCCTCTACAACCGCATCCGCTCAGGAAGCGTCGCGCATCATGTTCCGCGCACGCTGTTCTTTGCCGGAAAGGCCGCGCCGGGGTATATGCAGGCCAAGCTCATCATCAAGCTCATCAACGCCGTGGGTCAGGCCGTGAACGGTGATCCCGCCGTTGGCAATGATCTGCGGGTCGTTTTCTTGCCCAACTACTGTGTTTCGCAGGCGGAAAAGCTCATTCCGGCTGCGGATCTGTCCGAACAGATCTCGACGGCGGGCATGGAAGCATCCGGCACCGGCAACATGAAGTTCGCCCTCAACGGAGCGCTGACCATCGGCACCCTGGACGGGGCCAACATCGAGATCAGGGAGGTGGTGGGGGAGGACAACTTCTTCCTCTTCGGACACACAGAAGAGGACGTGCACCGTCTGCATTCCGGGGGCTATGATCCCGTGCAGATCTACGAAAGCAATATCGAACTCAAGAAGGCGCTGGACATGATCTCCACCGGATTCTTCTCGCCGGAGGCGCCGGGCCTGTTCAGACCCATTGTCGATTCGCTCCTGGCTCACGGCGATTATTATCTGGTCCTGGCCGATTACGCGAAATACGTGGCAGAGCAGGCCAGGGTCTCGAAATGCTACGAGGACCCTGCCCTGTGGACGCGCATGTCCATCCTGAATACCGCCAACATGGGCAAGTTCTCCAGCGACCGCTCCATCATGGAGTACGCGCGGAACATCTGGAAGGTTTCGCCCCTGACATAAACTCCGGCTCGTCAGGCGCCTTGGCCGATCTCCAGAATGGAGGAAGCCCAGGCGCCTGCCTCGCGATGCAGTCGCCGCATTGTTTCCCGCTCAAGGTTCAGGTCCATGAGGATCCTGTCCGGAGCATTTTCTCCCTGGTCCTCGAACGCGAGCATGAGCGTGAGCAGCGGCATGTATTCCGTGGTGCTCTCGCCGCGCAGGGCCTTTTTCTGCGCGTCGTTCAGGGGCAGAAAGGCCAGGGCGTCGGCCATGGGGATTCCGAGGATGGCGTCGAGCAGTGAAAACATGCCCAGCAGAAACATCTCGTCGGGCTTGAAGTCCCAGTAGTCGTGACCGGCCACGGTCTGTTCCAGGAATTTTCCCCGCCGCAGCGAAAGATGCAAAAGTTCGGTCTGTTCCTCGCCCTGCGCGATGTCCGCCAGCAGCACGGCGCGCAGCCAGTTGCGCACGTTGATCCAGCCCAGAAGCGTGATGGCCTGGCGGATGGAGTCGATCTTGCGCATGAACCCGAAAGTCGGGGAGTTGAGATAGGTGAGCAGTCGGTAGGAGAGGCTCACGTCGGCCTGGATGGTCCGGGCCAGCTGGTCCAGATCGGGCGACTCGGCTTCGATGATGCGCAGAATCTGCAGACGCGAATTCTGGTGCGAGGACAGCTTCTTGCCCGGAATGATCTCTGCGGTCTTGAAGAAGCGCCCCTGGAAAAGGGAGATGCCCAGGCTTTGCAGCCGTTCGACTTCCTCGCGGGTGGTCACGTTGCGCACGATCACGGTCTTGGCGACCAGGGGGATTTTCGCAAGCTCTTCGGCCATGTCCGGCGTGCCAAGACAGATCACGTCGGCCAGTTCCATGAGAGGGGGCAGGGGGGTGACCCCGGCATTCCATTCCAGGGCGATGGTGTGCCCGTCCGCTGCCATCTGTTTCAGCGCCGGGAGCAGGTCCGGGTCGTTTTGAAAATCCGGGCTGATCAGGATGGCGGAGGACTGAGCCGGAAAGGCGTACGGAATCTGGTTTTGCAATTGCTCCCGGGTGTAGGAGAGGAGCATTTTCTTGTTGCGGGCCAGTATGGTGTTCAGGCCGATGTAATCACCGGCAATGACTGCGGCCCCTACATTGACCCGCTCAGGGTCCAAAGGCTGGTCCGGGACAATGCTCGCGGTGGCCTGGATCTCGTATCCCCACACTGTCTTGGCGGCGGTGAAGATCGGATATCGAGACAGAAGATGAAGGTTCGTGGCGCTGAGAACGGCTGCGGGCATTGGTGGCTCCGGGTTGGAATTGAGGACTGCCCTGAAACTAGCAGAACACTGCGCAATTTTGAACTCTTATTTGCCTGGTTTAAATCCGTGTTGACATTTATGTACATGATTCGTGTGAGGCGGACGTCACGAATTGCTTTGTCCCGGCAGCCATCCGCGCCATGCAAGGCAGGGTGCGCCATGCCCGGTGATGGCAGCATGGCGGGCTGTTTTGCAAAATTGTAATTTAATTCCGGATTAATTCCGGTTTGCCGGGATTGCATATTTCAAAAATGTAATCTATTTACTTCCGAAATTCATGGTGCTTATATATTTCAACATGTTGCGCTAATGGCATCTGAATTGCTTTATGCCTTGCAATTGTAATCACGGATCAAAGTAGCAATAAAAGCATACATCAACTTGTCCTGGAGGATATCATGAACGGACTCACGGCCCGCAGGGACGCCATCAAGGCAATCACCGACTACAAACCCATGCATGCGCCCCTGAATTTCAACGAAACTTCCCTGACGGAAATGTTTGGAAGCAACGTGTTCAACGACAAGGTCATGCGTGAACGCCTGCCGAAAACCGTCTACAAATCCCTGAAGAAGACCATCGAGCTGGGCGAGAAGCTTGACGCGTCCGTGGCCGATGTCGTGGCCAACGCCATGAAGGATTGGGCCATCGAGAAGGGCGCCACTCATTTTACCCACGTCTTCTATCCCCTGACCGGCCTCACCGCCGAGAAGCACGACTCCTTCCTGACCCCCGACGGAATGGGCGGAGCAGTGGCCGAATTCAGCGGCAAGATGCTCATCCAGGGCGAGCCCGATGCCTCCAGCTTTCCTTCCGGCGGTCTGCGCGCCACCTTCGAAGCACGCGGCTACACTGCCTGGGACGTGACCAGCCCGGCCTATATCCTTGAGAACCCCAACGGGACCTTCCTGTGCATCCCCACGGCTTTTGTGTCCTGGACCGGCGAGGCACTGGACAAGAAAACTCCGCTGCTGCGTTCCATGCAGGCCCTGAACAAGCAGGCCAAGCGCGTGCTGAAGCTGTTCGGCGTCGAGACCAAGCTGCCCCTGACCAGCTACGCCGGGCCCGAGCAGGAATATTTCCTCATCGACCGCAATTTCATCTTCGCGCGTCCCGATCTGCTCATCGCCGGCCGTAGTCTCTTCGGCGCCAAGCCGCCCAAGGGCCAGGAGTTCGAGGACCAGTATTTCGGAGTGACCCCGCGCCGCGTCATGTCCTTCATGATGGAAGTGGACCGCGAACTGTTCAAGCTCGGCGTGCCGGTCAAGACCCGTCACAACGAGGTGGCTCCCAGCCAGTTCGAGATCGCGCCCATCTACGAGCAGGGCAACTTGGCTACGGACCACAATCAGCTGGTCATGACCGTGCTGCGCAGCGTGGCCAAGCGTTACGGCATGGTCTGCCTGCTGCATGAGAAGCCCTTTGCCGGCATCAACGGCTCGGGCAAGCACCTCAATTATTCCATCGGCAACGATGAAGTCGGCTGCCTCTTCGATCCCGGCGACACGCCGCATGAAAACGCCCAGTTCCTGGTCTTCTGCGCCGCCGCCATCCGCGCCGTGCACAAGTACGGTCCGCTGCTGCGCGCCACCGTGGCCAGCGCCTCCAACGATCATCGTCTCGGCGCCAACGAGGCCCCGCCGGCCATCATGTCCGTGTATCTCGGCGAGCAGCTGACCGACGTCTTCGAGCAGTTCAAGAAGGGCGAGGTCAAGAGCTCCAAGAAGAAGAGCGTCATGAACATCGGCGTGGATACGTTGCCGCCCCTGCCCATGGATCCGGGCGACCGCAACCGCACCAGCCCCTTCGCCTTCACCGGCAACCGCTTCGAATTCCGCGCCGTGGGTTCCTCCATGTCCATCGCCGGCTCGCAGGTGGCCCTGAACACCATGATGTCCGAGTCCCTGGACTACGTCGCCACCGAGCTCGAAAATGCCACCGGCGGCAAGAAGGCCAAGCTCAATGAAGCCGTGCAGAATCTTTTGCAGAAGATCATGGTCGATCACGATCAGGTCATTTTCAACGGCGACGGATATTCCGACGAATGGCATCAGGAAGCCGAAAAGCGCGGCCTGGCCAACCTGAAGGCCACCCCCGACGCCCTGCCCATGCTGTCCATCCCCTCGACCATCGAGCTCTTCACCAAGTACGGCGTGCTGACCGAAGCCGAACTGCGCTCCCGAGAAGAGATCTACCTGGAGCAGTACTGCAAGACCATCGAGACCGAAGCCAATCTGATGCTGCGCATGTCCAAGACCGTCATCTTCCCGGCTTCCTTCCGCTATCAGAGCGAACTGGCCACGGCCTGCGCCAACCTCCAGGCCATCGGCAAGGAATTCGGCACAACCACGCTGGATCAGCTGACCGCCAACCTGCGCGGCATGCAGAAGGTCACCTACGAACTTGAGGCATTGCTTGAAGGCGACAAGGGCAACTCCACCCTGGAGCACGCCAACTACTTCTACAAGACCATCCTGCCCGCCATGGGCGAGGTCAGAAAGCATGCCGACCTTCTGGAAACGATCGTCGCGGACGATCTGTGGACGCTGCCCAGCTACCAGGAGATGCTCTTCATCCGTTAACCATTTTTCCGCCCGAACCGGCCTGTCGAAGCGCATCCTCCCCTCGCCAGGTCTTTGCCGAACACCGGCCGGTTCACGGAATCTCTTCAGGCTGCCTCCGGGCAGCCTTTTTTCGTTGTGTTGACGCCGGGCGCACGTGTGTCTAGATATCTGTGGCGTCTTTGCACCGAGCACGTGAGAACCCCCATGGAAATTTTTCGCAGATGGATGAGTGCCGTTTTTTCCGACACGCAACTCGTCATCCTTTTTCTGGTGCTGGTCGTCAGCGGGGCAATTGTCCTCTCCGTAGGCAATCTGCTGGCTCCTGTCATCGCCAGCGTGGTCATCTCCTTTCTTCTGGAAGGGCTGGTGCGTTTTCTGGTCGGCTTCCGCTGGCCGCGCATGCTGGCCGTGGTGCTGGTTTTCGGGTTGTTCATGCTTTTTCTGGCGGTGATGATCCTGGCGCTGGTGCCGCTTTTGGTGTCCCAGATCACGGATCTCATCGACAACATTCCCTGGATCGTTTCCAAGGCCCAGAACGCCCTCGTGCATCTGCCCCGGCAGTATCCGATCCTGACCGAGGCCCAGGTGCAGACCGTGGTCGACTCCCTGACCGCCCAGTTTTCCCAGTACGGGCAGCAGGTCCTGGCTTTTTCGTTGTCCTCCGTGCGCTCCGTCTTTTCCTTCGTGGTCTACATGGTGCTCATGCCGATCATGGTCTTCTTCTTTCTGAAGGATAAGGAAGTGATCCTTGATTGGCTGTGCGGCTTTCTGCCTCAGGACCACACCCTGGCCAGCACGGTCTGGATGGACGTCAAGATGCAGGCCGGAAACTACGTGCGTGGCCGGATCTGGGAAATCTTCATCGTCTGGATCGCGACCTACGCCTGTTTTTTGTTCTTTGGTCTGGACTATGCCATGCTCCTGAGCCTCCTGGTCGGCCTGTCCGTGATAATCCCGTATATAGGGGCCGTGGTCGTGACCGTGCCGGTGGTCATCATCGCCTACATTCAGTGGGGCCTTGACGCGCATTTCACCTGGGCCATGATCGTCTATTTCGCGATCCAGCTTCTGGACGCCAACCTGTTGGTGCCGTTGCTGCTGTCCGGAGCCGTCAACCTGCACCCCATCGCCTCCATCACGGCCATCCTGATTTTCGGCGGCATCTGGGGCTTCTGGGGCGTATTCTTCGCCATTCCGCTGGCCTCGCTGGTGCAATCGGTACTGGGCGTCTGGAAAATGCGCCGCGGATGCCTGGTAGTGGAAAGCTAGATTGCGTATATAGGTCCCATACGACCTATAGGACCTATAAAACCAATGAAAAATACAATTAAAATAAAGAGCTCATAGGAAGAATTGATGAAAAAATACGATGTGTACGGAATGGGCAACGCCCTGGTCGACATGGAATTTGAGGTGCCCGATGCCTTTTTGGAAACCATGGGCGTGGAAAAGGGGTTCATGACCCTGGTCGATGAAGAGCGGCAGTTCGAGCTGCTCGAATACCTGCGTAGCGAGCGCAGCGTCCGTTCCGGCGGCGGGTCGGCCGCCAACACCATCGTGGCCAATGCCTTTTTCGGCGGAAAGTCCTTTTATACCTGTCTGGTCAGCAACGACGAGATGGGTGATTTCTACGCCCAGGAACTGGCCCGGGCCGGGGTCGGCACCAACCTTGCCGAGCGCCGCGCTGACGGAGTCACCGGCAAGTGCCTGGTCATGATCACGCCCGACGCCGAGCGGACCATGAACACCTATCTTGGCATCTCCGAGTCCCTGTCTGCCGCGCAATTGTGCCCGGAAGAGCTGCGCGAGTCCGAATTCCTGTATTCCGAGGGCTATCTGGTGACCTCGCCCACGGCGCGGCCAGCCGTTGTTCAGGCCATGAACATCGCCCGTGAAGCCGGGGTCAGGACGGCGCTGAGCTTTTCCGATCCGTCCATGGTCAAATATTTTCGTCTGGGCCTGGAGGAGATTGTCGGCGAAGGGGTGGACCTGCTGTTCTGCAATCGCGAAGAGGCTATGCTCTGGGCCGAATGCCGCACCCTGGCCAAGGCCGTGGACAAGCTGCGCCGCAACGCCAAGACCTTCGTGGTCACCCTCGGCGGGGAGGGCGCTCTGGTGTACGACGGCGTGGACATGCACGAGATCGACGCCTGCCTGGTCACGCCCCTGGACACCAATGGCGCCGGGGACATGTTTGCCGGGGCCTTCCTGTACGGCATCACTCACGACATGAATTACGTCCAGGCCGGCGAGTTCGCGAGCCTGGCGGCATCCAAGGTGGTCACGACCTTCGGCCCCCGGCTTCAGCCCGAGCAGTACGCCCGGACTCTGGCCGAATTCCAGGGCCGGTAGCGGGGCGCGGGAATGTTGGCGGGACTTGAAGGGTGGGCGGAAGGGCTTGGCTGGCTGGCCGCCTTTTCCGCGTTGACATTCGTGGGCTCGCTGCTGGTCATCCCCCTGGTGGCCGCTCGCATCCCCGCCGACTATTTCTGCGCTGACAGACGCGGCAAGACGCCGTGGCGCAGGCGCCGTCCAGGCTTGCGCATGATCGTGCTGATCCTCAAGAACGCACTGGGGCTGATCCTTTTCCTGGCCGGAGTACTTATGCTCTTTCTGCCCGGCCAGGGGCTGCTGACCATTTTTCTCGGCATCATGCTCATGGATTTTCCCGGCAAATACAGGCTGGAAAGGTACATTATCTCACGCGGGCCAGTCTTGCGCGGCATAAACTGGCTCAGGAAGCGCTCCAAGGTTGCGCCCCTGGAAGTGATGGAGTGTGACGACCAGTTTTGAGTATCTACGCATTTCTGATGGCCGGGAAAATCGCCGCTGGCAGGCGGCGCTGCGTGGTTCTGAAAAGAGAAAGTTGTCTGATTCTGGGATATTGCGCATTGAAGGGGCCGCAGGACGCTTTATTTCGCGGCGACTGCCTGCTTCGTAATATGCTGAAATATAAAGACTTAAAATGAAATTAAAATTTTCTTAAAAAAGTCTTTGACAGTAGGCATTGGCCCCTATAAAGACTGTTTCTCGTTGGACGGGACGGGGCGGTTAGCTCAGCTGGGAGAGCGTCGGCCTTACAAGCCGAGGGTCATAGGTTCGATCCCTGTACCGCCCACCACGAAGACAAAATGCGGGGTCGTAGTTAAGTCGGTTATAACGCCGGCCTGTCACGCCGGAGGCCGTGGGTTCGAGTCCCATCGGCCCCGCCATTAGAAGATAAGGGATTTCAGCTTAAACGCTGAAATCCCTTTTTTCTTTGTGGGTTCCGCTGTGGGTTTTTATGCGACTCCAGCGCCCTGTTTTTTCTACTTGGAAACAAAAGGCCATCCGGCGAAGGGTGGCTATTTTTTTGTTTGGGCTACCTGCGCGGGCCATGACGACCCATTTTCTTGAAAAGAAAGTGCTCATTCCAACTTTGGATAAACCTGAATGTCGCGTACTTTTCCAGTCTGCTGGTCGATGATGAACGCAACAAGATACGCCTTGAGGTGGCCAGCTTTCGGACTGCTCCCGATGTAGTATGCCGGGTTCACGTCATACTCAAAGTATGCCGTGCTGTTCCCCAACTGATGTATAATGAAAGATCTGTCTTTGTCTGTGATTGGCGAATTTATTTTAAGAAAATCATGAATCATCGTCCCGCGAACATACTCATTCGAAATTGCCCATACATCCGGATTGAATTCGGCGTTGCCAAGTTTTGCCAATGACTCCTGTCGATTATCCAGCGAAGAGCATGAAGCCGCCATTGCAATGATCGAGAAACAACAAAAAAATAGGCTAAGATAATTAGTAAAACTTGAGTTTACCTTGCTGAAGAGCTTTGTAACATTCATCGGCGATTGACCTCTCGCTTCCAACATTCTGACCAATTTCTGCTCCAATCTTGTTGTTATGGAGATCCATGCTCTTCTCGGCGAAGTCATTTCCGTCCTGCATTTCGTGCATGGTCGTAAATTTAATTGCCTCACTGTGGCTGATGCGCTTGGATATCAGACCTGACCACATACAATGCCGAAAAGCATCTGTCTCATCATTGTGGCCATTGTATCCAAAACGCCGTTCCGTTTCACGTTCAGCGTCATCCTGACATTCCTTGATTACAAAACTTCGGACAGGATTCATCAAAACATACTTTCTCTCTTCTTCATTGAGCCTGGAATAGCTTGTCACGGATTGGCACCCTCCCTTACTATGTGGATGTTATTGAATTCATGACAATTATAACGCGAAATCACGATATGAAATACCCATAATGACTTACAAATTGCCCTAAATAGTTGGGTACAAATATGTAGTCATGTGTCTGTATCTAGCCTTGAAAGGCAGTTCGGCGCAGAATGCGCGGAGAATAAGGGGCCGAGTCTGCTTTTGACTCTTCTTCGGCCAGTGCCAAGTATGAAGTGAATATGGTCATCAAGAATGTCCAGGGGCAACTTGTCGGGGTGGAGGTGAAAGCTGCGGCTTCGGTCAACGAGCGTGACCTGCGGGGGATACGACGCTTTTCGGAAGCGGCAGGCGGCAAAATGCGCCTTGAAGTGATTCTTTACGACGGTGCGGAAACACGCTCACTGGGGCCTGGCCTCCTGGCCGCGCCGCTGTCTACTATGGGTGCGGGGATTCGGCTGAAGCGTGGCTTATAGTACCGTCAGCCCTCCTTACTCGCGCTACCAGACGACTGCCGAGAATACGGTATTTTGGGTTTTGGTGGATGTTTGTCAGAATAGACTGACGATTGGAGATAAAGCCATCAGGTTACGGGTGGCTTTTGTCGTATCAGAGTAGTGTGGGGGGGGCGGAAGTCGTGATCACAAATATGTATGACAAAGCAATCGCTTGCCGTTACCAGTACTTTTCTTGTAACGACGTTTCTGTAATACGTTCCATTTCGGAGAAAAAGGCGGATGATGGTTTGATTCAAGATTCAAGATCTGCTTTCTTCCCCAGGCGTTCAGAATACGGGCATGAGAGGACAAGGGAGATATGACAAATGATCAGCATTGAGTTCTTTATCACATCGTTGATTGTGGTGCTCATTCCTGGAACCGGAGTAATATACACCGTCTCTACTGGACTTATCCAGGGTCGAAAGGCAAGTGTATTCGCCGCACTAGGATGCACGGCAGGGATACTCCCTCACCTCATGGCTACGGTTTTGGGTCTTGCCACCATCATGCACACAAGCGCGCTTGCATTCCAGATTCTGAAATACGCTGGCGTTGTCTACTTGTTCTACGTCGCTTATGCGACATGGCGTGACAAGACGGCTTTCGCCATTGACACAAACCCCTCTACAAAAACGGCCGCTGGTTTGGTGGTAAAAGCGTTCCTGCTCAACATTCTCAACCCCAAACTGACCATCTTCTTCTTGGCTTTCCTGCCGCAATTTATTCAACCAGGCACGGTTCAGCCTTTTTTTCAGCTTCTTCTACTCAGCGCTACCTTCATGGCTATGACGTTTATAGTATTCGTAATCTATGGTTTTCTTGCCCACGTATTTCGCAAGACCGTTATCGAGTCTCCACGAGTGCAAACTTGGCTACGGCGCGGATTTGCCTCTGCATTTGCCAGCCTTGGGGCGGAACTTGCGTTCACAGATTGATAGAGCCTGTTGCGTCCACGAAATCGGCCGCCCGTCATTGGAAGGGGTTTTAGTTGGCGCAGAGAGCCATTCATTCCGGAACGAAGTTATCCACAAGGTCTGCCATGAGTGCGGATTTACCTTGGCGCACGTCGCTACAGCGATAGGTTTGAATTGTTCAACGATAAGAAAATTATTCGGAAAATGGGATGATTCAAGATTCAATATCTGACTCTCGATTTGTGCTTACGTGGCGCGTTCATTGGCGCCACGGGTGATGCACGTCGTTAGCCCTCAAGGAAACACATTGATGATCTCGGCAGCGGAAATTGAACAGCGTAGGACGTCAGACCAGTTGAGAGCATTCGTGAAAGAGGTTCGCGAGCGGGTTGAGCTCGATCCTGAGGAGTTGCGACGTGCTCAGAACGGCGAAGGTCTCTATAGGGTATTTGTCAACGAAGTCTGGCCACTTTCCCAATTCGCTCATTTGATTTACCCTCCTGAGACGTTATTTCTTCCGGTGCTTGGAAACCAAGGATTTGACGTTGATGTTTTCGACAAAGAGGGGAATCCTGTGGATAGAATTGAAATCGCTAAACCGCATGATGGTCAGCTTAAAGCAAATGATAACCGTCTCCTGAACGAACGGGGGTTCGGTCATATCCGGGTTTGTGACTTGGGAGGCCAGTTGGACGCACTGACACCTTGGATTGTCGATACTGCAGAGAAGAAATCACTAAAGGACTACAGCGATTGTACTCTTGTGCTTGTGGCGGCGACCGACCCACCGTTTGATGAAGAGCTGCCAATCCTAGAACAACGGTGTATCGAGTTCGTGCAGACATTGAGAAGTATGGCCTATCGCGCAAAGCGCGCGTTCCTGGCTGTTCCGTCGCTGGACAAGTGTTTTAAGATCTAGGACTGACAACGCGGTCGAGTTCGCTACGGCCTACGGCCTCCGCTGGACGTTCCGATTCGCAGCTCGCCGTCCACCGTAGTCGTTATGGCTTTTTTGAAATGATTCGTGTGTGGGTTGGCTGTTTTGACGTGCTCTTCAAGGTGGAAAACAAACGACAAGGCTATCCGGTAACGGGTGGCCTTGAGTTTTTTCTTGAGGTGGGGATCGGATTGGGTTTGTTGGTGGTTGCATGCGTGGACGTGATTGGCGCCAGGCGCCATGAACGCATCGAAGCGATGCGAGACACGTGGGGCGGTGCCTGTTTAATCCCAATTGTAATAGCTTAAAATCCCAATTCGTTCGATGTAAAATCCCAATTTGAAATGCCAATTCAGTTATAAATACAGAATGTTATCATCGATTTCTGACTAAGCGAATTGATGACGCGATGCAGGATACGCCGGCAGTTCTTATCAGCGGTCCGAGGCAGGCTGGCTATTCGGCTGACGCGTACCTATAGCACCGTCAGCTTCCTACTCAAGTTGCCAGAAGACTGGCCAATGCCAGGGTATCCCCATGCGACACATTTCCAGTAAGGAAAACAATCGTAGGCCCATCGGCGGGATGACACCGAGGGTGATCCTCGCCTTTCCATGCTTCGCGATGGAAAGTTCTCATGTTTCCGGATTTATCTCCGACGGTCGGGAATCAAGGAATAAGTATTCAATTTTCTACAAATACAATCCAATCCGAATATGACTTGTCGCCGCATATTGCTAAGTGAGTCCTTCATGATTTTTTTCAAACAAAATCTTATGGAGGACCAGACGATGCGGAGTTTTGAAGGTTGGGCACCACCTGCGAGAGTGTGGGGACCATGGATTGAATTGTCTAAGTTGACTGGGGGACCTCTTACATATCGAGTTGATTTCGACACCATATCAAGCGCAACTTCGACGTTTGATGCAGAAATTCAATACTGGGACGGGCCATCGCAAACTGTTGATCTTGTAACAGGCCCCGGTAGCCATACATTTACTGCCGGGATCTGTTATTGCATACAACGTATCCGCTTCCGCAGTCATTCGCTAGGGCAAACGATTCAAGTGAAGGTGACGCCATGAAATTTGCATCCATCTGGGCCGTGTTGATCCTTTGCGGCCTCATGGCCTGCAAGGCCCAACCGGAAATCGAATTCGCCGTCGGCACTGAACGCGTCGTGGTCGAAAAGGTACAGGCAAACGTCTCCCTCGGCAGGGATGCTGCCAACCGCAACATGGTCGTCATCACCCTGCGGAACGACATCGCTGAAAGGTTGCAATCAGCGACATCACGTCATGTTGGCGGCTTGATGTCCCTGCGCATAGGAGATGTCTATGAACAGAGAGATATCCCGATTCATGAGTCCTTCCTGCCGGACACGCTGCATCTTGCCGTAGCTTCCGAGGAGGAAGCGCGGCGGATTGTCGAAATGTGGGGTAATGGGGAGCCTTGAGGCATTCGTAATCGTTACGTCACCGATGCTTTTCGTTGACACAGCAGATCGCCGTTTTGAAGTTGTCCGCTGCGCTCATGAGAAGCTCTGCGTATTCCGGACAAACTGATCAGTGATTCCATAGGAAACTGACCATCCGTTCCGGATGAAACTGACCATTGGAGTTTTGCTGTGTTGAAACAGAAATAAAGCCATCCTGGAACAGGTGGCTTTTTGCTTTTCGGAGTACGTGTAAAAAGGGCCTTTCTGCTGAAATACGCATGGCAAAAGATTTTACTGCCGTTTATGCAATTTTTTTTGTAGTCGATATCCTAAAAGAATTCGCGCTAGTGAAGCTGAAGAGTAACCGAGATGAAGGCTAGCTTCCATTAAGTGCAGCGCCGGCTTGCCTCCTTTCCTTTTGTAGTAGTTTGAATCAAACTAGATTTTAGAGGAAAGAAGTCCAGATAAATAAGTCAAGATTCAAGATCTGCCCCCCGATTTGTATGAGAACCGAGTCAGAGATTATCGCCATTAGAGTTGAGCAGATCATATTCTTTCAGCAACTTCAGCACTTGCAAAAAAGCATGTACGTGGCTATTTATGTAATTTGATTTTGCCCTGCGCAGAAAAACAACATATCCACATTACGCAAAAACACACCTGTAACGCATGCAATTATCAGATTTATCAGAGATAAAAATATGAATTCCGCCAACCTTTCCGCAATCATCTCAGAAAAAAACGATTTTCGTCCTCCACGATAATCGCGACGACGCCCATCAGTGCAAAACTCAAGATACGGCGTTCCACGGAACGCCTTTTTTATTTTCAATCAAGCCGAAAATCATTCTTATACATAAAATCGGGGTCATTACGATGCTAAATCAAACATTCTCTGAGCGGGACGCCGTTCAAAATAACTCAATCGATTGCCTGGAAATAATCATGCATCTCAAGGAAGGCATCGCCGTCTTGCGGGAAGGCTGTTTCGAATATGCCAACCCTGCGTTCATGAGCATCACCGGATGCCGGTGGGACATGCTCGTGGGCAGGGCTCTGCCGGAACTGTTTCCCGCCGGGGAACGCGACGCGATCCTGCGCAGTCACGACGCGGTATGCGCGACAGGCTTGGCCTCGACTCCCCATGAATTCTGGATCGAAACGGACCGGGGCGAACTGCGCATAGAGATGACCATGACCTTGCTGCGCTCCGGAGAGCCTGCTCCGGTGCTGGCCACGGTGGTCGATGTCACCCCGAAACGCAGACGCATGGACGAAATCAGAAAACTGAGCGATCGACTGCAAAGCATTCTGCACTCCATGCACGATGTGGTCGTCTCGCTTTCCGCCGAGGACGCGACAGTCTTGTCCATCAATCCGGCGGCCGAACTTCTGTACGGAATCCCCATGCGAAACTTGACCACGGCGTCCGAAAGCGACCTTATCGCCCTGGCCCACCCCGAGGACCAAGGCAAAGTCGGGGATTTTTACCGCTCCATCACGGCCAGGGAATTCGACGAACTGGAATACAGGATCGTCCGCAGCGACGGGACGGTACGATGGGTTCGCGACGAAGGGTATGTCGTTTTCTGCGCGTCACGCGGCATGCAGCGCATCGACCACATGATCCGCGACATCACAGAGGAAAAACAGGCCATTTTGGACCTGTACAGAAGCGAAAAACGGTACAAGGATTTTTTCCATAAGACCAAGGACATGGCGTTCACCGTGTCGCCGGAGGGAGTGTTCCTGGACATCAACGACGCAGGCATCAAACTGCTTGGCCTGCCCGGCCGAAAGGCGGCCCTGCGCAGCAACGTGTACGACTTTGTCGAACTCCCCGTGGCCTTGGACGAGATGCTGCGCGAACTCAACGAAAGGGGACACGTCTCCAACCGGTCCGTGACCTTGAAGCCGACGTCGGAGGTTCCTATCGAGGTGGACATCACCGCGCGGGCCAAGAAAAACGAATCCGGAGCCGTGCTCTATTACGAAGGAATCGCCTCGAACATCACGCAGGCCATGGAGAACCAGAGGAACCGTGTGCTGCGCAATACGGCCGCAGGCATGTGCCACTACCTGAACTCGCATCTGATGCACATTTCAAGCGCCCTGGACGGCATTGAGGAAGAGCTTTCGGAAATGGACGAACGGTTCATCATCACAGCGCGGCCGGAGGACAAGGATGAGATCTGGGGCTCCGGACGCGATGCCCTTAGCGGATACATCCGGGACGTGAATCTGGGATACAGGAAAATCAGCAAAATCACGCGGGCCTTCAATTCCGCATTCCTGACCTACCGGGAAGAATCCTATCTGGACAAGACGATCCTCGACATCTTCGGCGCGTGCCACCCGGAGGGTTCCGACTGAGATTCACGGTGCGCCCCTTTTTCCTTGCGCCCGGTATCATTCTGGATAGCTGCCGGGTTGGCCAAATGAACCCGGTAGTCCTCGTCCATCAACGCATCGCCGATCCAATACCAGTTGAAGGTCGACTCGATGGCAATCCCTTGCAGCTGATCCCGATAGGCAGCAAGCGGATGCAGAATTGCCTGAACATCGTTAGCAAGCTTTCGTCTTTCTATGATCTTTCCTGCACCATCGACGACAGACAAGAAATTTGAATTTGAATGCAAATCGATTCCTGCGTAGCTAGCCATTGGACACCTCCGATATGAGTGTTTCCCAACTCCAATATAGCAGAGGAAGGTCATCTGCTATTTTCGGAGGTGTCCTTTTGTATGGTTATCAGATCTTGAATCTTGATTTTTTCTGGCTTGGTTTCTGAGACCATGAGTAAAAATTACTCGAAAATGGAATAAATCAAGATTCAAGATCTGACCCTCGCCTCCCGCTCGAGATAGGAGCCGTATGAGGTAATTCCTCACGTACGGATCTGTGCGGGGGGTGCCGGGTAACCGGCATTCCTATCGCGACCCCAGGCGGAATCACACTACTCACCAACATCCTCCATACATCAGATGCGGGTCGCCTGCTCAATGACCTTTTCCGCCCACTTGTTCAGGCTTTGGCTTTCATGGGCTGCCTTGCGGAGTGCCGCCGCGTGAACCTGAGGATTGATGCGCAGCATCAGACGACCGCTGGCCGGTTTTTCAGGTTTCTGATTCAGTTTTTCGCAGGCCGCTATATAGTCATCGATGGCGGTGTGGAATGCGGTCTGGAACTCGTGGACGGACTCGGCATGGAAGACTATGACATCTTCGATGTCTAAAATCTTGCCCACAAGAATGTTGTCTTCCGCGTCAAAGTCCATGCGGGCGGTGTACCCTTTATATTTCATGGCGTTCATGGTTTGACCCCCAGGGTTGTAAGATATTCACGAACAGCACGGACGCGGTAGCGCAGAGATTCACGTTGCGGGTGTGGCCGGTGGAAGTGAGCGTGCTTGCCGCCCTTTTCAAAGGTCACCGATGAACCGCTTCCCTCGAGGATTTGGCAGCCCAGAGCGACAAGCAACGCCTCAATCCTTGCCCATTCCAGACCACCGTTCACGGGATCGGAAAAAATGGCTTCAAGCGTTTTCCTGTGTTTGCTGTTCATGATTCAGTGATAGCGCTTTTCTTGATAAATGCAAGCAGTGAACGGAGGCGCGGCTCTCCACGATTTATCAAAGCCGTATCCCCGCCTTCTCGCAGTTTCCTAATCGCCAATCACCAGTCATTGCTCACCAATCAATCCAGTCCAACCAAATCAGACACCCCTTTCTCGTCATCGCTACCGCGTAAAAGGATAAAAGCCACGTCTGGCGGGGCTTTTCGGCGTGTGGAGTAACAAGGCTTCATGGCAGGGGACTTGTAAACACTCTTCTGTTTTTAGGTGAGAATCCGGAAAGATATGTGTCCGACTTCAGGGCAGGGTGCTGACAAGGGTCAGCCTCTGGTCCCGTTGCCTTTTTTCGGATTACCGATCACCTTTCACTATTCACCAATCAGAAACTGAATGGTCCTTTTAAAGGTCCGCAACGCGAGTTTTTATTAATAATATTGGATTGATAGATATAAAAATAGTCTGATTTTCGGCTGGTGACCTCATTCTAAGGTCGAAAAAAGGACCTTTTTTGCGAAAAAAAGTTAATGAAATAAGTAGGTTTTTGGTCTCAGAGAGAAAGCGCCCTTGACCAGTTGCCTTTTTTTGACTTGGAAGACGAAAGGCCATCCGGTGACGGGTGGCTTTTGTCGTATCAGAGGGGGGTGCTCGGAAGTCGTGATCACAAATATGTATGACAAAGCAATCGCTTGCCGTTACCGCTACTTTTCTTGTAACGAATTTTTCGCAATACGTTCCATTTCGGAGAAAAAGCCGGATAATGGCTTGTCAAGATTCAAGATCTGCTCTTCTCCCTAGCGTTCAGAATAGGGGTATGAGAGGGCAAGGAAGCTATGACAAATGATCAGCATTGAGTTCTTCATCACATCGTTGATTGTGGTGCTTATTCCTGGAACCGGGGTAATATACACCGTCTCTACTGGACTTATTCTGGGTCGAAAGGCAAGTGTCTTCGCCGCACTAGGATGCACAGCCGGAATACTCCCACACCTCATGGCCACGGTTCTGGGCCTTGCCACCATCATGCACACAAGCGCGCTTGCATTCCAGACTCTGAAATACGCTGGGGTTGTCTACTTGTTCTACGTCGCTTATGCGACATGGCGTGACAAGACGGCTTTCGCCATTGACGCAAACCCCTCTACAAAAACGGCCGCTGGTTTGGTGGTAAAAGCGTTCCTGCTCAACATTCTCAACCCCAAACTGACCATCTTCTTCTTGGCTTTCCTGCCGCAATTTATTCAACCAGGCACGGATCAGCCTCTTTTCCAGCTTCTTATACTCAGCGCTACCTTTATGGCGATGACGTTTGTAGTATTCGTAATCTATAATTTTCTTGCACATGTATTCCGCAAGACCGTTATCGAGTCTCCACGAGTGCAAACCTGGCTACGGCGTGGATTCGCCTCTGCATTTGCCAGCCTTGGTGCGGAACTTGCGCTCACAGATTGATGGAGCCTGTTGCGTCCACGAAATTGACCGTCCGTTCTTGGAAGGGGTTTTAGTTGGCGCAGAGAGCCATTCATTCTGCAACGAAGTTATCCACAAGGTCTGCTATGAGTACGGCTATACTCAGGTACAAGTAGATGCAGCGACAGGATTGCATTATTCATCAGTGAACAAAATTCTTCGGAAAATGGGATGATTCAAGATTCTAGATCTGACCCTCGAATTGCATTGAATTTCCTCCTGAATCGTAATCCCATCGAAGTCTACTCCACAACTTGGAATTGTTCAGATTTAACGCCGCCATATACAAACATATAGCGGCGGTTGAGTTAATAGCGACTGGAATAATGAGAAACGTGAGAGGAATGAGACACGTGTGACGAATGAGAATAGTGTCCAGCCACCAATGCGCCATTGCCGTCAGTTAAAACATTTGCAGGGCGTTCAAGCACAACTGGAGTGTCTGACGTCACATTAACCAGAGATACAATGTTTTGAGGTTGAACAGGCGTTGCATTTGCGGCAGTAATTCCGACACCAAGAAGCGTCAAAATTCCTGTGGTCATAGACAGTAGTTTTTTCATGTGTCCTCATATTTCGGTTTTTAGAGGCAAACGGGATGAATGCCTTCACTGATTAAATTATTTGATGTGGTGAAAAATCCACCACATTTATCTTTAACCATACACTCGTTACACATGGTGATATGGTTACATTTCCAATCTGAAATTGATTTTTTTGCATATTTCCATGCTCGAACAGGGATTACACAAAGCTGATGGTTGTAAATTGAAAAGTTTATGCCTCTTCTCTCTGCTTCTACAACAAATTTGTCCAGTTCTTCTCGATACTCTGTCGGATCTATCCACACTTCCTTGGCGTTCTTTGCCGCGCATCCCGTCATTTCAAGGCCCATAATGGCAAAATGGTGTACGAAAGGATAGGTACGGAAGAAGAACTCTGCTAAACCCGGAAGTCTGGTATAGTTCAGCTTTGAAACAACGAAACGGACCTCGATACCAACGTTGAGTTTTGAAAGATTATAGAGGCTGGCGTGTACTTTACTAAAAGCTCCTTCTCGTTGAACAATCAAATCATGTGTAAGCGGTGTATCGCCGTGCATGGAAACACAATAGCATGTTTTCGGTGTTGAGAGCTCAGCGCAACGTTTTGCAAACTCGAATTCGCTGAATGTTTGTCCGTTGGTTAGAACTTGAAGACTGGCGTCTGGATGTTCTGTTGTGCATCGAGTCAGAATTTCTATGAAATTACTTCTGATCAGTGTTGGTTCGCCTCCTGTAATGCACATATGTTCAACTTTTTTTCTGACCAATAAATCAAGGACGCTACGCGCTGTTTCGATGTGTATTTTGTCATGTTGCTTCTGAGGCTGTGGGCACATAATGCAATTAACGTTACAGGCATCGGTAAGATAAAGTGCGTTTTGACTACACGAATTCTCCCAGAGAACGTAAATTTTTCCATCCGCTGAAATTTTGACAATATCGTCGATATGATGGGTTATATCTAGCTCATTTGGAATCTTGAGTCCTGACTTGGAGAACAACGGAAGCTTGCTGTCTTTGGTTACATATCCTCTGAAACCAAAATCAGACATAGATAAGTTATCTTTGTAAAGTATATGGTTTCCACGAGGAATCGAGTCCGTATCTTTTGTTAGAATCCCAATACAGCCTTTGTTTCTCAGGCTTTCGCCACTATACGTTCTCATGTGTCACACCCTCCGTATTTGGTGTAATCCAAGACCAGAGCGTGTCCAAAAACAAATTATCATTCGTTTTTATTTTTTCGAACATATAATCAAAAATAAGCATATTTTTCTTGCAAAAATTGCTTCCTGGATTGTGCCCAATAATTGTTCCGTATTCGAGGTAGTTTCGAATTGGATCAGCTCCGCAATACGGGCTATAAACACAGTCGCTGCATCCAGGGATTGTCTCCAGGCAAGAATTCTCGACTATTTCACCAATGATTTGCCCGTTAAAAATTTGCGTATATGAATCTTTGCCAACATTCCCCATCTTGAATCTTTCATCGCCCATGCGAGCCAGCATTCGGCCCTCGTCTGCGGGGTAAACGTCACCATTGTAGTCGTAGATAGCTCCGCTGATCCCAGCTCCGGACGGAGATTGCAGATCGACAAACCCTGTTGATTGCGAAGTCATGATACGCTTAAAAATAAGTGCGGTGTAGTATTCGGTGAACATGGTGCCGGAGGCATTAAGACTTATGATGTACTCCAAACATTTCGTGTAAAATTCAAAAAAATCTTCGCTACTATACCCAAGAGACTCGGCTTGTTCAGCCGCAAAGCCGTATGGATTCAAGGATCTAAGAAATATTCCGTGAAAGCCAAGGCGCACGTATTCGTCTATAATTGCCTTGAATCGAGACAGGGATTGTCTAGAAGTCGTCATAAGCGCATCAATTCTATCCGGGCCCATGATACTTCGACCAAGCTCAAGATTCTGAACGAATAAATCATAACTCGTATTTCCAATCCTTTGCTTTCGACACGAATCATGGATGTCCTTTGGTCCATCGAGCGAAGTTGAAACAAATACGCTGTGTTTATGAAGATATTCAAATCTATCTTTTGTTATTGCCGTCAGATTAGTACAAAGTACAAATGCTAGATTTTTTTTATATTTTAAATTTAAGGTTTCAGCGTATTCTACAACAAATGGAATGATCTCCCAATTGAGAGTTGGTTCACCGCCCTGGAATTCAATTTTTATGCTCGGAGATGGGGAGTGGAAAATAGTATTTACAATTTTTTCAGCAGTTTCAATGCTCATATCAAACTGGATGGCATCGTTATCCGCACATGAGACCTGGCAATACTCACACCTTTGATTGCAGCGTAATGTTGTGACCAGCATATGAAGGGAAGTAAAGCTTCGAAGAAAGGCTTTTCTTGATCTGAGTTTGGTGGCAGCCGCGTCAATGGATTGTCCCATGTCTACGGATAGTATTTGGCGTGAAACAAGATCTTGTATGATGTTATCGCTTAAATCAAGCGTAGAGTCGAGCAACTTGTTGAACTCGGCCCTAGGTATCCAATAAAAATCGCCATGAGCTGTTGTGATAAAAATTTCTTTTTCTTCTCTTCGGAAAAGAAAAGGAAAAATTTCAAGATTTAATCCGGAATTCATCTCAAATCCACCACACTAGATGTAGGCAAGAAAGCAGTTTTGTATATTGTTCTTTGTACATCAATTGTTTTTTTGAGCAAGTCTTCCCTGACTTGTTGGTCTATTGCTGCGATATAGAATTCATAAAGTATAGCATTCAAGTCTACATCAGTTTTCAATGCAGCCAAGAGCGTGATCTTAACTTCGTCTTTGCCTTCTGGAAGCATTTGTAATCTAACTCTATCTGAAAATAATCGAAGTGTTTTCATGACAGCAGTTTGTTCAAAATATGCTTTCTTGAGCAAAAGAGTCGGATTTCCGGTCAACAGATCTGTTTCCATTACGTGGTCTGACTTGGATTGCGTCATATATGGCTCCTTTTCTAAATTTTATTATTCTACTCTGTAATCCAGTCGTGTCAAACCCGCTAAGGTTGACATGTGTGTATGACAGACCAAAAAAAAGCCCCAGAAAGGAGCGTCCGAGACTCATGATGAATTTTTTCAAACAGGAGGCGAGGTCAGATCTTGAATCTTGAATTTTTTTGGAGTAACTATAGTTGATGGTCCGCCCACTCCGCATAGAATTTCCAGGACCCATCTAACATGTGACATCCCGGTGTAATACACAATTTGCCATATTTTTTTGATCCATTTATCGATGATCTGTCGTCTTTTTTGTAAAACACGCAATCAAAGAAACACTTGCATTTGACGCATCCATTCTAGTAGTCATCTCGGAACAGATTTACAAATTATTTGAAATTTTTTGCGCTAAGTTTCACATCGATTATCTATAGTTTCTTATTCATAAAATTTATGAATATATTGAAATCTACATTATAGGAAATATATATGAATCAATATAATTATTGCAAGGATCTGAAAAGATATTCAATAAGCATGATTGTCTCTTTTGCGTTCATATTCTTCTTTTTTACCCCAGCACACGCCAAAAACGAATGGCCAAGTCTCGCAATATCTGCGGATGGGACCCCGATTTCCTTCGACTCGTATGGTTCTGGAGAACCGACGCTCGTGTTTGTCCATGGTTGGAGCTGTGATGCCCGCTACTGGCGTGAACAAATCCCCCATTTTTCGAAAAAAAACCGCGTGATTGTGCTTGACCTCGCAGGCCATGGCCATTCGGGCATGGGGCGAACTCAGTACACCATGAGATCATTCGGAGAGGACGTGAAGGCAGTAACCGAGGCAACCGGCAGCCGCAGCGTCATCCTGATCGGACATTCCATGGGCGGTTCCGTCATCGTCGAGGCTGCCCGACTCATGGCGGACCGTGTGATCGGACTCGTCGGTATCGATACGCTTGAAAATATCGAATACTCGATGACTCAGGAAGAATTCGAAGGCATGGTCGCACCGCTCGAAAAGGATTTTCAGACCGGCTGTCGGCAATTCGTGGAGGCGATGATTTCATCTCGCACCGAGGCAGAGCTTCGTGAATGGATTCTCTCCGATATGTCTGCCGCACCGCCGGATGTCGCATTGAGCGCCATGAGAGAAATGATGTCGCAGTACATCACAGGTGAAGCCGCCAGGATATTCAAGGACATCCGCATACCCGTCATGACCGTGAACGGCGACATGTGGCCCATCGAATACGAAGCAAACCGGCGCCATATGTTTTCCTTCGATGCCATTGTCCTGAAGGACGCGGATCATTTTCTCATGCTGAATCGCGTAGAGGAGTTTAATTCCGCTTTGGAAAAATCGATCGCTACGTTTTCAAAAAATCAACTGGAAGGCAAAAAGGACTAACGCCAATCTCAACAGGCTATTGAACAATGAGGCGTAATCGCGGTGTCTCAATGGTCTGACTTCCTCTTGCCATTCTGCATTGCTTTCAAGACCTTTCGGTATATTCTACGCTATCCTCGGAGATGTTCATGAGCCCGGCTACATATCTCGCCTTTCTCTTGGCCACCGTAGTGGTCTTGGTCATCCCCGGTCCGACCATCATGTTGGTGGTGAGTTGTTCCCTGGTCCAAGGCAAACGTGCAGCCCTGCCACTGGCCTTAGGAGTCGGCCTTGGCGACACTGTGGCAATGATTGCGTCTATGGCCGGGCTTGGCGCATTGCTCGCCACCTCGGCCACGCTGTTTACGACGCTTAAGTGGGTCGGTGCGTTCTACCTCGTCTACTTGGGTGTAAAGACCTTGCGGGCCAGCCCTGAGCCGGGCAAAGGCTTGCCGCGCATTGAGCCTGCATCGCGCGGGGCCAGCGTGTTTCGCGCCTTTGCGGTTACGGCTACCAATCCTAAGTCTATCGCCTTCTTCTGCGCCTTCATGCCCCAGTTCATCAACCGCGCCGAGCCGGTCATGGCTCAAATCCTCATCTTGGGATCGACCTTTGTAATCCTGGCGGTAGTCAACGCCACCTTGTACGCGCTTCTGGCGGCCAGGGCACGAGACGCGGTGACGAATCCCCGAACCATGAAAATGATGAACTTGGCAGGCGGCTCCGCCCTGATCGGTGCGGGCGTTTTGACCGCTGCCATACGGCGGACATAAAAGAGTACCAAGAAGCAGACGGGGTCTCTGAGATCAAGAGTATATCATGCCGTGCGATCTGAAAGCCCAACAAGCCACCTGAACGCCCGGAGCCACCGCTCCACGATGGAAGAATAGCAAAACGGGTTATTCCGGCAGTTCCTCAAAGGTGGGGAGCATTTCCAGCTCCTTGTCCCAATTGGCTTTACGCGAAACGAATATATGCGCCGTGGGCGGAATTGGCGCGTTGCAGTCGAGGCTGCCCGCTGGGAGCACCAGCAGCGTGCCGTTCAGTTGGATGTTCGGCAGGGCAGAGCCGCATTCGGCGCAGAAACTTTTTATGTGACCCGTGTTGTTGAAGTTAAAGGTTTTTATCAAGTTCTCGCCCGATAGCCAGCGTAGGGTGGCCGTGGACGAAAACAGGTTGGCTGCGTGGGCCGATCCGGTATCCTTGCGGCACCGTTCGCAATGGCACAAATAGAAACTCTCGAATTCGCCCTCGACCTCGAAGGCGACCTTGCCGCACAGACACGATCCCGCATAAATCACGCTTACACCTCCACGCTTCGCACCGTTTGTCAGGCGGCGGCGCTGAATCCGCCGCGCAAAGCTTGCGTCATAGATGAGTCATGCGTCTATTGGCAACTCCAGTTCTGGCACCATCGACAATCCGGCAGCAGGAAATGCGTCCCACGGCCCGCACAGCCTCAATGTGGCCAAAAGCCATGCGTTGATCGGGAAGCCTGTCATCCTGAACTGTGCCGCTACATTCTCCGGAACCCCGGAAGCCCGGAAGGGCGGGAGGGGCGTGGAGCAGGGGGCGTGGCCATGCAGGCGCGCTGCGGCAGGGTTCAAAAAAGGGAAGCGACCCGCGAAGGGGACGCTTCCCGGCGATGGCGTGTGTGCTCGTGAGACAAGGGCCAGATCTTGAATCTTGAATTTTCTGGAGTAACTCCTCTTCACGGCCCGCCCACTCCGCACAGAATTTCCGGGAGTCATCTGCCTTGTGACATCCCGGGGCAATGCATAATCTTCCATTTTTCTGGACCATATCGACAGGAGCACTTTTCTTTCCGTGCTCGGGATAACGTTGCACCGGTTCAACGTTATTTATCATGGCTATTGCCTGACGACGAATCACTTTTATTTGCCGCAACTCCGGCCGCAAATCTTTCCAAAACTATACGGCAATTAAACGGCGTTAACACGCAGGCATTCATTCCTCAGTGAGCAAAATTCTTCAGAAAATGGGATATTTCAAGATTCAAGAGCCGCCCCCAGATTCCCCAATTCCCCGTGATCCTGGATTCTCAGTGAGCCTTTTGTAAATCGCCACATCCCCGGCTTTACATTAGCGGCGACACCCACTACCAGCTCTCCAACCGCATCGTCGTGGCCTGGAAGCTGGCCCAATGCGACCTGCCCGTGGCCCTGCTCTGCATTGGCTTCACCGGCGAGGTCCTTCGCACGCCCCCTGGTCGACCGCGACCACTGGCAAGGCCTCATGAAAGTATACATGCACGGGATCGTGACGCACAATTTTTCAGGCAAAGTCATTCTTTGTGGCAAAAAAAGCCACTATGTGCATGCTGATTGAGTCATTGTCGGTTTCTGTTGTTGAAATTTTACAGTAACTCGCTTTTATTTTTGGTTTCAGTGATATTCATATCTAACAAGCTCAGGGTTTTTGAGACATGCAAAATAATTCATCTGCTGACTACGAAAAGGATAATCTGCCTTTACAGTTTAAGGTATTGAAGTTGGCGTTGCTTATTGATGTGTCTTCCTGCATTCCGGTTATAGCAATTGCCATACTTTCAAATTCGATGATACTTCTTACAGACATTTATGATTATTCATACAATATCATCTCGGGAATTATCTCTGTTACTATTGTTAATAAGCTCATTAAGGGAAAGATAACATCTTACGATTATGGTGCCGGAAAACTAGAAAGCATGTGTTCTCTATTAATTTCTGTTTTGGTAGTCCTCGGATTGGTCGTTACAGCTGGATTATCAATACATCGCATCATTTACCCTCAAGAATTAAATGTAGATTTTGCTTTAGTTGGCTTTGTAATTAATTTTATTTCTTTAGTAATAAATGTTATTTTATGGAAAAGAATTCATAAAATTGCCTTAGTGTCAAATTCTCCGATAATGAAATCTCAATGGCGGCTTCATCGCGCAAATGCAATTGCAAATATCTTCGTATTTGTTTCATTGATTGCAGCCGTGTTTTTACGAGATTTTTCATGGGGTTTTATTATAGACCCGGCGTGTGCGATATTGTTAATTTTTGCTGCCGGCTATGCATTTTTAGATCTGATCAAAGAAAGCATGCATGACCTCTTGGATAAAACCCTTGACGAAGATCTGCAGATGAAAGTTCTCAGAAGATTAAGTGAGTACTTCGACTGGTATGATTCTTTTCACGGTGTAAAATCCAGAAAGTCAGGCAAGAAGATAATAATTGACATTACGCTTGGCTTCACACCTGACAAGACAGCGGGAGATATTTTTGACCTTTCTGGAAGGATAAAAGAAAAACTGGAAAACGATATTCCCGACAGCGAAGTGCAAATTATCCCACGAATATACAAGGAATTTAGTGAGACAAATATTGCAAAGAATTCTTTAAAAAGAATACAGATTCAACCGATTACAGAACAAAACATTCCAGACTCAATGGAGTTGGTTAAAAAATTCTTACCTACAGACAATTATGAACTAATACTTAAGGTGCTGAAAGAGAGCTGTATGCTAGGCTCTAACAAAAATGAACTCTTGGAAGAGAATATAACGCATCCCCGCTATTGGGTAGCTTTAAGCGGCGACAAGGTAATAGGGTTCTCAGGATATTATTTCGAGCCAAATGAGACTGATGCTGTGTGGGCCGGATGGGCTGCAGTAGAGCGAAGTCTTGGCATGCTTTCGGCAAAAGCAGCTAATGGCCTAATTGCAAAAGTAGTTTACGAAGCTAGAAAAACAGGTAGAAAGTATATAAGATTATTTACTTGTGATTTACCTGAAGAGATCATGGCAAATAAAATATACGATAAGCTAGGTTTTACAGTTTATAAAAGAGGGATTGACTGGGATGGCATTGAGATAATTTACAAACAAGCCCAAACAGAATCTGTCTATGATAAATTTGAAAAGAATCGTTAAAGGCGAAGAGTCCGATGGGACGGACCGCAAGAGACGAGGGGCAGGTCTTGAATCTTGAATTTCGACCTATCCAGTCGATCCTGGAAAACTGCTGAAGCGCCACGTCAGACACTGGCCTGCACATGCTGAACATTGAGTCGAAATAGGTGCTCAAAGAATTAGATGCGCAAATTACACGGCATCAGGCTCACCATTTGAAAGCAATGGCTTGAGATTCAACAATCTCAAGCCATTTTCCAAAACCCGCCGTAAACCACGCGGAATCTTCAACTTTCTCGCGTCCCCAGAGTCTTAAAGTAGTAATCTCCCAGCGCCTCGTGCAGCGCGTTGGCGGCCAGTCGGGTGCAATGGCGGTCTTCTTCGGGCATGCAGTTTGGTCCGCCCAAAGCTTCCAGCACGGTATCGCCCGGGATGGAAGCCACCTCTTCGCAGGTCTTGTTCACTGCCAGTTCCGCAGCCATGGATCCGCTGATCAGGCTGGAACCGCAGCCGTCGGTGCCGAATCCCGCGTCAAGGACCCGGTCGTTTTCGATGTGCAGAAAGATGCGGATGGTATCGCCACACGTGCCGGTGGATGCGCCTTCGTACTCGGCCTTGGCCGGTCGGCCGTGATACGGCTTGTTGCGCCAGCGTTCAAACCCGGCCTGACCGTAGGCCTGACGTGCTTCATCAAAAATCTTGTCCTGAAGTTCATTCACGATGTCGTCAAAACTGGGCATTGTCTCGTCCGTTGGTTGAGTGATTCCATGCGTCCCCGTTGGGAACAGACCAATACGGGCTCTTGGCGGACTGTTGAAAAATTCAAAATTCGCGGGCCGCTCAAAAATGGTGAGATGCAAGAATGCGAAAAAATACAGGGCGCGCGGTGTGTTGCGCTGACATAAGTGGTCTTGATTTTTTCGCTGACGCAGCAGATCGCCGTTTTCCAACTGCCTGCTAGTACCCCTCCAAAAATCGGCAACACCAGTCACTAAAGACTGGAACACATACCAAAATGGTCAGAAAAGCCTTGTGCTGGACTCGCCTGCACCCCGATCCCGCAGCCGATTACCCATCGGTAACGTGCAATCTAGTTACCGCTTGATGCAGTGCTCGCGAACGTAAGGCGGCAAAGCTGCCAATGTACATGATAATCTGTCGGCAATGTCTCGAACGTGATCTCAAGCTTCAGAAAGGTTTTGTATAGGGGAGTGGGGCAGATGTCGGGCCGGGCCATGCCCTGGCCGGGGATCACGGTCTTGGTCGCATCGCCCAGACATCGTAGGTTGCACAGATCGGCATCCGATTTGCTAAGATACTTGATTGACCTGCAATTCTTTCCTGCCAAGGAGGGTTACCATGGATCACAGCATTTCTCTAGCGGGCGCCCGCCCCATCGACATGAGCGACGCAAAGCCGGTCAGGGCCTGGGAGCAGTCTGACGAATTTTTCGCCAGTTTCATCCAGGCCCAGGAGGCCATTCTGGAGTCGCGGCATTCCGTCCGGCCGGACACATCCAGCGACCCCGCCTACGCCCCCTATGCCACAGTGCAGATCGGCGGCCGGGTGGTGGCCGAGATCGACAATCACGGCTGGGTCACGACCTCGAACGCGACGGCCGCCGGGATCGGGGAACTGCCGAACTCCGCCGGCGGGGTCATATCCGGACCGGCACTGGCCATGGCCAGGGCGGAATATCTTGCAGACCGGCTTGGCGGCAGCGTGTCGATGGCCCCGACTGCAATGACTCAGGACGCATTCACGCGCCTGCCCCAGTCCGGGGTCAAGGTGGATACGGCGACCATGCTGGCCGATCCGCTGTATCGCAATCTGCTGTCGCTGAAGGAGGCCCGGTCGCAGTTCCTGCAACAACTTCAGTCCGCGGCCACGACCTGAGCCGTGGGGGCTGGGGTCAGATCATGAATCTTGAGTTTTAGCAACGGACGGGGTCTCTGAGACCATAGCAACGGACGGGGTCTCTGAGACCAAGAGTATTCTGAAATGATTGACTTTTTATTCGAATAAATGGCTTTTTTTGGCCTTAGAATGGCTTTTTTCTTTCAAAATTCGGATTTTTTACATCCAATATCACGAAATATATGGTTAAAACTCGTCAAAAAAGCAGTGAGTATGCTCATTCGAGGAAATTGGAGGGTTTGTCAGTAGAGAAGTGGCTCGGTTCGCTTGAACACATTCGCCCGTTTCTTAACAGGCTATTGAAAAATCAAGAGCAACCGCGTTGTCTCAATGCCCTGACTTCATCTTGACATTCTGTACTGTCTCCTTGTTTCTTTGTGGTGCGCCCTGCCGGGCACACCACAAAGAAAAAGGCCACCCGCATCCAGATGGCCTTTTCCTGTGCAGCTGCTGTGCTTTTCTGCCTCTTACCCCTTTTCTTCCGACGACCGGGAATGCTTCCCGGTAATGGACTCAATGCTGACGCGTACGACCCAGGTGACGGCGAGGGTGCGCTCGGGGACCGGGAAGGTGCAGGGCGCGTTGTACTTGGCGGCCAGGGCCTTGAGGACTTCGATCTTGAGGGTGTCATCCTCCACAAGGGTGGCCAGGCCGGTGCCGCAGACGCTGCGGTAGCGCGTCGTGGTCTTTTCCACGCGGATGTCCACTGCCGCGTAGAAGCCCACCCTGGAATCGTGTTCGATCAGGTCCAGCTTGCGGCCCTCGGGGGCGCAGTGGATGAAGATGCTGTCCCCGTACAGGACGAAGTTGAACTGCAGAACATAGGGAAATTCGCCCGTGTTGAACGCCAGGGAGACGACGTCCGCTTCCCGCAGCACGTCGTGCATGAAGGACTGGTCGGTGATCTCGCGATCCTTTCTTCTCATTTGGGTTCTCCGGGAAAAGCGGGTTCGTGTTGTTTCATGTGCCTCATGCCTTGCCCGTACTTCTGGCCTTGATCAAACCCAAAATTCGGCTCTTCGGACGGGGTCTCTGAGACCAAGAGTAAATATAGATTAAACACGTAATTATCGCTGAATTTCAATATAGTATCCGGCCCCAACATTTGAAAGCAATGGCTTGAGATTCAACAGTCTCAAGCCATTTTCCAAAACCCGCCGTAAACCACGCGGAATTTTCAACTTTCTCGCGTCCCCAGCGTTTTAAAGTAGTAATCTCCCAGCGCCTCGTGCAGCGCGTTGGCGGCCAGTCGGGTGCAATGGCGGTCTTCTTAACAAAAACATGATGGCAGCCACCTCTTCGCAGGTCTTGTTCACTGCCAGTTCCGCAGCCATGGATCCGCTGATCAGGCTGGAACCGCAGCCGTCGGTGCCGAATCCCGCGTCAAGGACCCGGTCGTTTTCGATGTGCAGAAAGATGCGGATGGTATCGCCGCATGTGCCGGTAGATGCGCCCATGTACTCGGCCTTGGCCGGTCGGCCGCGATACGGCTTGTTGCGCCAGCGTTCAAACCCGGCTTGACCGTAGGCCTGACGCGTTTCATCAAAAATTTTATCCTGAAGTTCATTCACGATGTCGTCAAAACTTGGCATTGTTTCGTCCGTTTGCTGAGTGATTCCATGTGTTCCCGCTGGGAACAGACCAAAGCGGGCTTCTAGCTGGCTGTAGAAAAATTCAAAATTCGCAGGTCGTTCAAAAATGGTGAGATGCAAGGAAGCGAAAAAATTCAGGGCGCGCGGTGTATTGCGCATACATGAGTGGTCTGGATTTTTTCGCTGACGCAGCAGATCGCCGTTTTTCAACTGCCTGCTAGCACCCCCTCCGGAAATCGGCAACACCAGTCACCAAAGACTTGAACATATACCAAAATGGTCAGAAATACCTTCCCGGAGAAAGAAAAGGCGGGAAGTCTGCATTTGACTTCTCTGCCGCCAAGACTGCGGGAAGCAACCGCAAACCGGTTAGCCGGTGGTATCTGCTTACGGAAATTTTAAGATATCGGCTTGATTTGTAATATCGTCTTTATCCGCTGTCACATTCGATCATGTCTTTACCCAGTTGTCCGCTTACTGCTTGGATCAGCAGGCGCCGCATCAGTTCCGGTCCATTGGTATGACGCAGGTAGTACTGTTCCAGTTTTTGCAAAACCTAGAAAGTACCGGGTGAAGGCCAGTCATCAAACTAAATAGGAACGGAGTTGTTGTTACGCGCCGAGTGAAACATCCCCTGCGTTATAGACCAGAACAACATCTCCGGGCAGATCGATCACTGGCTGGAGTTGCGTGTTAATCTCCCTGGCCATGTCACCGTCCGGAGGTTCGAAACCGGCGAATAGGACGGCTGAGGGCTCCATGGTTTCGCGAATGGTTTCAAGAGGGTTCTCTGTGGCCGTGATCACGATTTCGGAGGAAATCCGGGCATGGGCAAGCAAGTCCTGCATTTCCTTTTTCATGTTCTCCACGTCGGCTTTTGGGGGAACCGGGCGTATGATGCGAAGGGGCTGTTCTTTCCAGATGTCGTTGGTTTTCAGGAGGTAGGCCAGCAGGAGCATGAGCGCACCGCTATCTTTGTCACTCCACCAGATGTTCACGAATCCCTCGACGGCTTCGGTGCGTTCTTCCTGGCCGCTGGCCACGACTACCAGGCTGCGCTTCATGCGTTTGGCAATGTCCAGGGTTGCTGCGAATACGCCTGCGTTTTCCGGTTCGGAACTCCAGCCGAGCATGACCGTGTTGGGGCGCATGCCGCCCAGTCCGTGACATTGCAAGAGAGCCTTGACCGCCACGTAGAAAGTTTCTTCCACAACGACAACGGGGAAGGCGGGAAATTCTTCTTTCTGTAGAAACTTTCGCATCACGGCCTCAGCCTCGGTTCTGCGTTCGAGAAATTCATCCAGATCTCCGTGGATGACCTGGCCGACGGACACCACTCCGCGGCCGGCGGTCATCCAACAGGCGTACTCACACAGGTGCAGTCGAGTCTTTCCGGCACCGGCCAAGACAAGAATCGACGGTCTCCAGTTCTTGGGGTGATAGCGCTCGCTTTCCAGCTTAAGGAGCGCCTTGCGGGCCCGATGAAATGCGAAACCGCTGTCCACGTCTCCCCATTTGACCTGGATTTCGGCGCGGGCGATCACGTAGTAAAGGATTCCCGCCAGAGCGATGGAAATTGTTGCCCATAAAGGGGAGATGAGAAACATCACCCCGAGGCAACCCACTGCACCCATAAGGGATACGGACCAATGGTTATAACGAAAAGTGGGCCTGAAACTCGGATTCTTGACGAACCCTTCAAAAAAACAGGCCAGATTCATGGTCCCGTAGGTGAGCAGGAAAAACATGGTGATTACCGGGGCCACGGTATCGAGATCCCCGGCGAGGATGCCGGCTTGGGCGATAAAAAAAGTCAGGACAATCGCCCGACGCGGTTCGCTCGATGGTCCGCTTCCCTGGCCGAACCAGCGCAGGCGGCGAAAGATGTTGTCTCGGGCAAAAGCTTGAAGGATACGCGGGGCACCCATCATGCTGCCCAAAGCCGAGGACAGGGTGGCGCAGATAACGCCCGCGTATACCAACATCGGCCACAGGGCGCGCTCCTGCATCACGAACCCTGTACCCACCAATTCCTGACGCGGCGTGCTGGCCGCTAGCAGGATGGCGATACCGACGTAGATGCCGCCCGATACCGCGATGCTCAGGAACGTTCCGCGTGGAATGGACTGACTGGGGGCCTTCAGGTCCCCGGACATGTTCACCCCGGCCATGATGCCCGTCACAGCGGGGAAGAAGAGGGCAAAAACGGGAAAAAATGTATATCCTGCCTGCCAGTTCGGCCCCAGATTCGATTGGAGGGTCTGAAAGGAGGATGTTTCCAAGGCTCCAGCAAAAAAAGATGCAATGGCGAACAGGAGTACCGTCAGAATCACGTACTGCAACCGGATGGTCCAACCTGCACCGATGTAGACGCTGGCGAAGACCACGAGGTTCGTGATCGTGGCCACGGTGCGGAAAGGCAGGCCCGCATCAGGAAAAGCGGAGCAAAAGGCTTCTGTGAAACCCACTACGTAAAGGGTAACTGCCACGGCCTGCGCTATATAGAAGAAGACCGCGATGACGCCACCGAATTCAACACCAAGGCTGCGGCTGATAAGATAATACGCCCCCCCGCCTTGCACGCGCATGTTGGTTGCCACAGAGCTGATGGACATGCCGGTAACGAGGGAGATGGCCTTGGCTGCCGCCAGGATCGCCAAGGCATTCCAGAGGCCAGCATAACCCACCACGGCTGCGAAACGCAGGAACATGATGACGCCCAGGATGGTCAAGAGGCTTGGAGTGAAAACACCGCCGAACGTACCGAATTTACTCGATAAGGTGGTAGATTGAGAGGTTTCGCTCATATGGCCTCTGGATGGCTGCGGCTTTTGATCGCCGTGGTTACGGAAAATACAGGTAAATCAGGTTGGATATATATCATATGTTTCACAGGTGAGTCACTAATGAGAGCCAAGAGTATACGCGAAAGGCAAGGGGCAGTAAATTTTTTGATTGGTTTCGATTGGGGAACGAATGTGGCTGTTGCATGGATTTTTCGGAGATATGGGTCCATCGATCTGGATAAAGATGAGGTTATAGATGAAAAGTTGGCAAATCTGATTTTGGCTTTTATGCTGGGAGATTTCAATAATAATCAGTTCGTGGTTATGTATGTCGCAGAATTGTTGCTTTTATCCGACGCATCACCAGGGGAATGACTTTTGGGAGTATCTCCTGTAAGGTGATTTTATGAACAACGCATCAGATAATAAAAAAATTAATCCCAAGGAAAGTACCTTCACGAGTGAAATGGAAGCAGTAAAC
Organism: Desulfomicrobium apsheronum; assembly: GCF_900114115.1. Lineage (NCBI taxonomy): Bacteria > Pseudomonadati > Thermodesulfobacteriota > Desulfovibrionia > Desulfovibrionales > Desulfomicrobiaceae > Desulfomicrobium > Desulfomicrobium apsheronum. The sequence continues at coordinate 61,689 of NZ_FORX01000012.1, forward strand.
AAGAAATACGCCAAAGACTGGAAGCTGGAGTTACTCGCGTTATCCGGCTTTTGCGTGTCCGGCGTCATATTTATCGTATCCGGAGTGCAAAGTGGTGACTTTCTGACTGTTTCGGGCAGTGTTGTCTGGCTCGTATCCTGTCTTTGCTGGATGATTCCATACAGAAAATTCTTTTGAAGACTATGGGGGCTGGGGTTAGATCTTGAATCTTGAATTTTATCAAATACTCCCCGCCTCCAGACCAGACCAGTTCACTCCAAAACAAGACAAGGGATTTCAGTTTGCGCGCTGAAGTCCCTTTTTTCTTTGTGGAAATGGGGACAAGCCTACTTTTGACTTTTTCTGCCGCCAAGACCGCAGGAAACAACCGTAAAAAGGGTAGCAGATTCCTTTCAGACATCATGGCCTCCACGTTCACTGTCTTCATGTCTTCCCCTTGCCCGGTGAATGGAGTCCGGCCGGATGCGTTGCTTGCTTCCGGATCAACTTCCTGAGCCACGAAGTTGATCCGGAATTTTACGGAAAACGTATCGCATCCGCCAGCCCTAGGCAACGGCCTGCATACATTTCAGGCCGCGTCTCGCGTCTTGACCGACGCACCGCACTGCCGCGTAGGTCCGGCCGCGACACCGCGCGGGGGAGGGGAGGGAGATTTTGAATTTTTCTGGATTGCCTCCTCTCCACGGTCCGCGCGCTCCGCTTGAAATTTCCGGGAGCCATTCACCATATTGCATAATTCATGAGTGAGTAAATTCTTCGGAAAATAGGATAATTCAAGATCTGCCCCGGATTCGTTATTTATTCCGTCTAGTTTAGCTGTTAGCATCGCATGAACAGGCACGGCATGGAGCAACTCTTCCGTATCGCAGCGAATTTCTGACAACCAGGAGGATGACATGGCAATGGAATTCATACTCGATGGCACCGCAACCTTCATGGAGCATCTCGGACTGAACGAGGAGCCCTTCGGCGTCTACTATTCGGACACGAAGCCGGACAACGCATACGGCCCGAAGCCGGGCACGCCCATCTCGCGTGAACTGGAGGATCTAAGAAAGCTGGACATGCAGGAGGTCATGAAGACCTTTTCCTGTGTCATGGGCAATATCTGGCTGGCTCGCAAAAAGAAGGGGGCGGCGTTCATTTCCGCCGAGGAATACGGATGTCCGGGCGGCGTGTACTACTGTTCGATGATGAAGCCGCATCTGCGCTTCATCGAACATTACGTATCCACGGGCTTTGCGGGTACGCCCCTGCACGGCGAGCGGTACATGCCCGGTCCCGACGCCATGCGGGCCTTCATGGAGAAGGTGAATCCGCGCAAGGCTCCGGGCAAATTCTGTATTTTCAAGCCCCTGTCGCAGTTTACGGACGGCGACGAGCCCGAGTTCGTCATCTTTTTCGCTCGGCCGGAAGTGCTGACAGGCCTTTTCATACAGGCGGTGTTCACCACGGGCGACATGGACTGCGTAGCATCGCCCTTTGGCGCAGGCTGCACCAACATAATCGGCTGGCCGCTGTACTACCAGACGCAGGGGCAGGAAAAGGCCGTGCTCGGCGGGATGGATCCCTCTGCGAGAAAATTCATGAAAACCGACGAACTGACGTTCACGGTCCCCTTGAGTCTGTACAAAAAAATGCTGGTCGCCCTGCCGGAATCCATGTTCACGCACGAAACGGACTGGACGGGCGTGCGCAAGAAGGTTGAGCGCAGCGCCAAAGCGTGGGGAGAAGTGGAATAGCAGGACAGGGCGCTGCTCCCGATTCTGGAGCCCGTACGCGGTAACAACAGCCTGCAAATTTTGACTTTTTCAACAGTCAAACAATGTCCTGCCGCGTGAAAATTGCGTGAACGCGGCAAAAGCCCTGTGAATCACAAGGCAAAAGCCCCCGGACAGCCAATCTGTCCGGGGGCTTTCGCCTTCTTTAACAGGCCGCCTCAAAACGGGCGATCTGCTGCGTCAGCGAAAAAATCCAGACCGCTCATGTATGCGCAATACACCGCGCGCCCTGAATTTTTTCGCTTCCTTGCATCTCATCATTTTTGAACGGTCTACGAATTTTGAATTTTCAATCAGTTAAAGGGACGAGAAACTATTGTTCCGTAGTGTAGGGCCAGGCCATGAGGCCGCCTTCCATGACTCGTACGTCGGTATATCCCGCGCTTTCGAGAATGCGCTGGGCTTCGTAGCCGCGCATGGAGACCTTGCAGAAAGAGAGGATGGTCGCGTTTTTGTCCTGGGGCAGCTCGCTTACGCGTCCGCGCAACTGGCCGAGCGGGATGAGCGTTTCACCCCGGCCGAGCTGATTTTCCTTGAATTCATCTTGGCCGCGCACGTCCAGGACGTAGAGCGGACCGCCCGCATCGAACAGGGCCTTGGCCTCGACGCTGGAGATGCCGGTCATCAGTCCGCGCATCTTGTTCTGCAGGATGTGCGCGGTGGCGATGGCATGGTCGATGGCCTGGGAATAGGGCGGCGCGTAGGGCAGGTCGGCCATGGCCATCTCGTCCACGGTCCAGCCTGCGGCCACGGCCACGGCCATTTCGGAGGCCTGACGGTTCACGTCGCCGGGGCCCACGCAGGCAAATCCGAGGATGCGGCCCGTGGCGCGGTCCGCCACCATCTTGGAGACCAGGGGTTTTGCGCCCATGAAGCCGGGCTTGTCGGGGCTGGCGTTGATGGCCGTGACCACGTCGAAGCCCGCCTCCCTGGCACGGCGCTCGGAGAGGCCTGTGGACGCGGCGGTGAAGTCGAAGACCTTGCAGATACCGCTGCCGATGGTCCCGGGAAAGCGCACCGAGTCGCCGAGCACCGCGTTCTCTCCGGCCACGCGGCCTTCGAGATTGGCCAGGTCGCCGTAGGGCGCCAGCATCTTCTTGCCGGTGAGACGGTTGGTGATCTCGACGCAGTCTCCGGCAGCGTAGATGCTTGGGTCCGAGGTGGCCATGAAGTCGTTGACGGCGATGCCGCCGAATGCACCGATTTCAAGGCCCGCAGCCTTGGCCAGGGCAGTGTTGGGGGCCACGCCGATGGCCATGACCACCAGATCGCAGGGCAGCACCCGTCCATCTGCCAGCCGTGCGGCGCCGATCTGTCCATTTTCGCCTTCAAGGGCCGACAGGCCGACGCCGGTGATGATCTTTGCACCCTTGGCGCGGGCATGATTCTCCACCAGTAGTGCCAACTCCGTGTCCAAAAAGCCGAGAATTTGCGGCAGGGCCTCGACCACGGTCACGTCAACGCCTGCATGGCAGAGGGCCTCGCAAGCTTCCATGCCGATGAGTCCGCCGCCGATGACCACGGCCTTTTTGCCGCTGGAATGCTCGGCCCAGGTGCGCATGGCGTCGGCGTCGGCCATGGAGTGCAGGGTCGTCACGCCCTTGAGGTCGCGTCCCTGGATGGGGGGCATCTTGGGCACGGAGCCGGTGCACAGGATGAGCTTGTCGTAGGCCAGGAGGCCATTGTTTCCGGCGGCATTGATCCAGCTTACGACCTTGCTCTCACGATCGATGCTCACGGCCTCGGTCTCGACCATGGCGGTGATGCCCTTGGCACCGGCAAAGAAGGCCGGATCGCGCACCACGCCGGACGGGGTACACAGCAGCTTCTCGCGATCCTTGAACATTCCCGACACATAGTAGGGGTATCCGCAGGATGCCATGGACAGCTCCGGGGCCTTCTGCAGGAGGATGACCTCCGCGTTCTGATCCAGGCGGCTGGCCCTGGCCGCTGCCTTTGGCCCGGCGGCGGTTCCTCCGATCACGACAATGCGCTTGGCAATCATATTCGTCTCCTTTTGGTCAAATTGGTTGAATTTTTGAAACAAGAGCCCCAGCACGCACCCGGTTGCCAGGTGCGCGTCATGATGATGGGAATGAATCCGCCGAAAACTTAAAGTGATTTGTTAGGTTTTGTCCGAATCACCTTTTCAGGGATGCGGGCCGGGCCCTTGAACGGATCAGGCTCGCCGCTCCGAGGAGCATGACAAATCCCAGATGGCTCCAGTCCACCCACATGACCAGCGTGGGAGAGAAATAGGCCTCCGGCTGGTTCTTCATGACCCGGATGATGCCGGTCAGGACGATGCCTGCCCAGCACAGGCCGACAATGACATCCATTGCCGTCCATGACTTGCGGCGCAGGATGCGCGGCAGTCGCCAGCCAAGAATGGCCAGCAGCACGATGGCCAGGACATAGTGCAGCACATGGTTGAAATAGTAGTCCGCCGTCCAGGCGAAGCCCGGCACGTCCGCCAGATAATAGCGGGCGAAGATGGGCATCTGGGCGAAGCCCGTGAACAGCAGCGCGACCACGGTCAGGCGAAAGACAAGGGTGAGCTTATTCATTGTCGTCCTCCGAGGTGGCGCCGCGTACCAGATGCAGCACGCCGGCCATGAGTCCGACGACGGGCGCCGCATAGACGGCGCGTGCCAGCAGTTCCTCTTTTTCGAACGGGTTGCCGACCGAAGCCAGATGCGGTTTGCCCGGGCCCGTTTCAATGGCCTGATCCAGAACGTCGAAGGGTACGGGGGAGACGTAAAAGGTATTGGTTCCGCCGTTTTCCGTGTCGCCGTAGATGAAGCCTCCGGTGCGCCGGGCCAGTTCGCGGGCCTGGGCCAGGATTTCGTCGCGCGGGCCGATGGTCTGCACCCCTTCGGGGCAGGCTTCGATGCAGGCCGGGGTTTCACCCAGGGCCACCCGGTCCCGGCAGCGGTCGCATTTGTACATGACGCCGTTGCCCGCGAAGCTCGGAGCGAGCTTGAGGTAAAGGCCCACACCGGTCTGGCGCTCGGGGATGTGCCAGGGGCAGACATCCTTGCACTTGGAGCCGCCAAGGCAAATTTCGTCGTTGATGCTGACGATGCCCCGGCTGTCCTTGGAAGCGGAACCCCACGGGCACAGGTTGGCGCAAGGTGGATTCTGGCAGTGCAGACAGCGCCTTGGGATGTTGAGCTCAAAGGGCCGGCCGTTGTATTCACCCGTGGCCGTCTGGATGTAGAGCCAGTTGTAGGGAGTCAGGCGGTCGTCCACATCCTGCCGGTCCGACCAGTCCGCGGCCTTGACCTTGGCCGGATACATCTTGGGGAAGGGTTTTTTCGGCTGGGGGAACTTGTGGCCGTTGGTCTCGCGGCAGGCTTCCACGCACGCGCCGCAGGCGATGCATTTGGACAGGTCCAGCAGCGTGGCCAGTTCGACCTCTTCGGCCCGGCCCTCTTGGGCGCGCGCCTTCGTCGGGCCCAGGGTGGCCCCCGTGGCAACGGCCAGGCCGGAGGCGAGGAAGGATCTGCGGTTGATTTTCATGCGTTTCTCCAAAGTATTCATTGTCTGATGTTCAAAGGCATGGCTCCCGTTTCGCTGTAGGTTCACCCTGCCGCGCTCTCCACGGGGAGCCTCACCGTCAGCACCGGCACCGAACTGAGTCTTACGACCTTGTTTGCCACGGATCCAAGCAGCATGTCCATGAATGCTCCTCGGCCATGCGCTCCCATGACCACCAGATCGTAGTTTCCGGTCTGTATTTCGGCCAGGAGGCGCTCGGCCGGATCTCTGGTCTGGATCTTGAGTTCGGCCCCGGACACCGGGCAGCGGGGATTGTCCGTGGCGCATTCGGCGGTCATCTCGCGCACCCTTTCGCGCGCTTTTTTCTTGGCCCTGGTTGTGGCCGTGGCATTGATCGTTTCCCACTCGGCGCGGCTGAAATGGCTTTCGATGTCAAAACCCGCGTCCCCGCTCATGAGCTCGACCAGATCCGGAACGACGTGCAGGATTGTCATGGCCGCTCCATGGCAGTTGGCCAGGGAAATGGCGTGCCGCAGGGCCATGCGCGCGCTTTCGGAGAGGTCCGTTGCGTAGAGAATGCGTTTGTATTCGGGCAGCATGGTGTCAGCTCCTGCTTGCGGTTTGGGGAGTAAAAATACCCTTTGGCTGTGCCGGTCCGAAGAGGCGATCGGTCAGCTTCACGTACCAGGCGGCGCTCTGGACCTGGATGATATAGGCCATGGCCACGACCAGGGCCGCGTCGGAACCCTGGGAGCCAAAGGCGTTGATGGCCACTGCCAACGCGATGGAAAGGTTGCGCATGACGGTGCCGTAAACCATGGCGATGGCGTCGCCTCGTGGCAGGATGATTCGTCCCAGGACGGTGCTCAGGGCGAAATTCACTCCATAGATGATCGCCAGGGGCGCGAGGATCTGCAGCAGCATGGCGGGCGCGCCCATGATGGTCCTGGCCTTGAGCGCCAGGGCGATGAACACGATGCCGAGCACGCCGAGGGTGGACAGGGCGGGAAAGCGCGGTCCCAGACGTTCGGCGAATGTTTTCTGGCCATAAACGCGGATCAGCAGGCGCTGCGTGGCGTAGCCAAGAGCCATGGGCAGGAAGACGATGAGCGCGATCTGGGAAAAGACGGCGCTGACATCCATCTCGATACTGGCACCGAGCAGGGAGCGCACGTAAAACGGCGTGGCCAGGGAACCGAGCGTGAGCCCGATGACCGTCATCTTTACAGCGGCGGCGACATTGCCCCCCGCAAAACCGGTCCAGGAGATGGTCATGCCGCTGGTGGGCACCAGACCGGCGAGCACGATGCCGAGCATCATGTAAGGCTGGTCACGAAAGAAGACCCAGGCAACGCCAAAAGCCAGAAAGGGCACAATGGCGAAATTGACAAGCTGGGTGATGATCTGGGCCTTCAGATCGCCGCCGGAAAAGACCTGGTTGATTTTCAGCGTGACCATCATCGGGTAGACCATCAGAAAGGTGAAAGGCACGATGAGATTCTTGAGCCATGCCGCATCACCCAGGAGCCCACTCACAAAGCCCAGGATCATGACCGTGGGGATGGCCAGGACCAGATTCTTGGATATCGTCTGCAATATCTTCCACATCACCGTTTTTCCTTGTTCATGCTTGCGTTGCTATTCTTCACACGTGGCGCTGGTTTCAATTTCCCGGCATTCGGGGTTGCTCATGCACGGAGCGTCCTTTTCCTTCATGACCTTCACCTTGCTCAAACCTCGCTCGACGATGAACTTCTGCCCGCACTTGCAGCACTCATGAAACCGCGGGGCATAGTCGTCTCCCTGATTTACGGTCATGCTTTCCTGACAATACGGGCAATTGACTGTTACTGTAGACATGGCTTGCTCCTTGCGATTTGGGTTGAGAAGTCTGCCTGGTTCAGATTTTTCTGACCTGAAACAGATAATCGTCTCCTTCCTTCAATTCATGAGGCGGGACCAACTGAAAACTGCAATCAGGATGCACTCTGCGCAGATCGGGCAAAAAAGCCCTGTCATTGGCCAGGATCAGCATGGACTCACCGGCTTCAAGCCTTTTGATCAGTGCGTACGCTGTCAGCATCCCGAAAAAATCCATCGTGTTCCGCATGTCTAGTTTGGTCATGGCATTCATCCTCATGCGCCGGGCCGTGCCGACATTTCCCCAATAGCCAGCGGCGTGCCAGAATTCCCTGTTGGTACGCTTGAGCATATAATTGTGCTTATCGTGCCGAAATAGTTATTTTAAATATGAGTGCGGGAGATCCGGAATGATTGATTTCCGTTTCGCTGTTGCGTTTTGCATGTTCATTAATTAAACATCTTAACAGGTGGTTTGTTCATAAACAAAACAGGTGGCATGGAGCGAAGGGGATGGACGAGGATCTGAATCAATATTGGAAGACCGTGGTCAACACCATTCAAGACGGGATCATGATCGTCACGCCGGACGGCAAGATCGTATCCGTCAACGAGGGGCTGGTGAGCATGACGGGGTATTCCCGCGATGAGCTTATCGGGGCTTCGTGCACGATCCTCGGCTGCTCGTCCTGCGAGCTGGCACGCGGGATTCCGGAGTGTCACTGGTGCGTGATGTTCAAGAAGGGCGAGCTGCGCAAGCAGCAGTGCGCCCTGATGCGCAAGGACGGTTCGCGCGTGCCCGTGGTCAAGAATGCCTCTGTGCTCAAAGACAGGGACGGCGAGATCATCGGGGCGGTGGAGACCATGACGGACATCTCCGACCTTGTGGACAAGGAGCAGCAGCTTGAGACCTTCCGGCGCGAGATCTCACGCGAAGACTCCTTTCACGGCATCGTGGGCCGGGCCGCGAACATGCAGCAGGTCTTCGACTTCATCGACGGCGTGGCGCAGATCGATTCCCCGGTCATCATCCACGGCGAGAGCGGCACCGGCAAGGAGCTGGTGGCCAAGGCCATCCATGAAGCCGGTCCGCGTCGGGACAAGCCGTTCATCAAGGTCAATTGCGCGGCGCTCAACGAGTCGCTCCTTGAAAGCGAGCTGTTCGGGCATGTCAAAGGGGCCTACACCGGGGCGCACAAGGACCGCATGGGGCGTTTCGAGAGCGCGGGTGACGGCGACATCTTTCTGGACGAGATCGGCGACCTGCCCGCCAGCACTCAGGTCAAACTTCTGCGCGTGCTTGAGGAGAAGGTCATCGAACGCGTGGGCGACCACAAGCCCATCCCGGTCCAGGCCCGGATTCTGACCGCCACCAACCGTGACCTGCCGGACCTGATCGCCAGGAACCTGTTTCGTCAGGACCTGTACTATCGCATCAACGTCATCCCCATCCGCATCCCCCCGCTGCGCGAACGCCGCGAGGACATTCCGCTGCTGGCCTCCTCGTTTTTTCTGCGCATGCAGCTCAAGTCCGGCAAGAAGGTGCAGGGCATTTCGCGTGAAGCCATGGATCTGCTCCTGCGCCACCCATGGCCGGGCAACGTGCGCGAGCTCAGGAGCGCCTTCGAATACGCCTTCGTGGCCTGCAAGACGGACATGATCGAACCCCGTGACCTGCCGACGGAGCTCATGAGCGAAGCGGTCGTGTGTGTCCCTGCCGATGTTGCGGCCAGAAGCCTGGACGAGATCAAGAAGGAGCGTCTGGTGCAGGCCCTGCGCGAGGCAAACGGAAACCAGTCCGAGGCGGCGCGGATTCTGGGAATCTCCCGCACCAGCGTGTGGAGCCAGATGAAACGCTACAATGTAGGGGCTTGAAGCAGGTGTGAGGGCGGACGGACGACGGGCTTTTTGCCGGGCCTGACGAAAGGCCCGGACATGCGGAGCCTATGGCGTCACGTCATGGCCATTCGCCGGTTCCGGCGGACGCGGCAGCGGGAAGCTAGGCGCATGGTGGGCGCATCATGTAATTGGCGTCCGCTTTTCAAGCAGCGACAGCCCGTGCCGCAGATCTTCCATCAGATCCTCCGGGTCTTCCAGCCCGATATGCAGGCGGATGATCGTCCGCCCATGGTAGCGACCGGCCAGATTCCTTGCAGGCATCCCGGCCGTGATCAGGCTCTTGTATCCTCCCCAGCTGAATCCCATCCCAAACAGACTAAGAGAGTCCAGAAACGCGCCCAGGTCTTCCGGCGCATGTTCGTGACGCAGGGTCATGCCGAAAAGGCCGGACGCGCCGCTGAAGTCGCGCTTCCAGATGTGGTGTTCCGGGTGCGAGGGCAGGGGCGGATAGAGCACGTCGCCGACCAGCGGATGGTCTTGCAGGCACTGCGCCACCTTAAGGGCCGAGGCGAAGTGCTCCTTCATGCGGACATGCAGGGTCCTTAGGCCGCGCAGGGTCAGCAGGCAGTCTTCGGGGGAACCGTAGATTTCCCGGCAGGCGTAGGCCTTGGCCAGGGTTTCGGCGTACTCGGCGGTGGTCGAGACCGAGCCCATCAGGACGTCCGAGTGGCCGGAAAGATATTTGGTCACCGAATGGATGGAGATGTCCACGCCAAGGGCGAATGGATCGAGGAACAGGGGCGTGGCCCAGGTGTTGTCGAGGACGGTGACGATGCCGCGTTCGCGGGCAATGCCGGTGATGGCTGGTATGTCCTGGATCTCGAAAGTGTTCGAGCCGGGCGATTCCAGGAAAATGAGCCGGGTGTTCGGACGCAGGTAGTCTGCGATGTCCGCCCCTGCGTTGCCCGGCACGGTATCGGTCTGAACGCCGAATTTGCCCAGGACCTCACGGCAGAAGCGTAAGGTCGGTCCATAGACATTGTCGCAGACGAGCAGATGGTCCCCACCCTGTACAAAAGCCAGCAGGGTTTCGCTTATGGCGCTGATGCCCGAAGGAAAGACGCGGGTCAGGGCCGCGCCCTCGAGTTCGCCGATGGCCTGTTCGAGAATGCGCTGCTGCGGCAGCCTGTCGGTGCCATAGGTGATCCCGCGATACTCTCCATGGCCGGCACTGCGCAGATCGGCATACGAGTCAAAATATACGGTTGAGCCGCGATGAAGTTCCGGATTGACGGTTCTGGTCGGCGGAAGTCCCAGATCCGGCGTCTGCATGAGACGGGTGCGTGCGTTCATGAAATCCCTCCTGCTCCTGGTGCTGCGGCTAGATATTGAGCTCACGCGCGAGTCACGGCTTCTCGCACTGCTTCGGTGATAAACTGGTTCAGGCTTTTTCCACTGGCTGCTGCGGCGATAGTGGCCTGCCGGTAGATGTCCTGATCCAGGCGCAGGGCGAATTTGCCTTTTGCCTTTTTGGGCTCGATGCCGCGTGTGGCGCAATCGTCCAGAAATATCTTGAGTGACAGCGCGCCTTCCCGCTTCAATCCTTCCAGGTCCGTGGCGTAGAAGTCAGCCCCACCGTTCAAACCGACAAATTCACCTCGGAACATTTCCAGTTCGGAATCGTAGCCAATGACGGCAGAGTAACCGCCGGGAAAATCAAGTACGTTCTTCATGGCTTCACCCCATTTTTTTCGAGCCACTTCCTGATGCTTGCCACCGCGTCCTTGTCCGTGTCCGGCGAAGGATGCGGGCGATGGAAGATTCTGATTTCTCCGAAAAGAAACACGCTGATACGCGAACCTTCACGCTCCGCTATTTCTGCTCCAAGCTCCGCAAACAGGGCTTCGATATCTGCCCATTTGATTCCGCCGGAAGTCGGATGGTCAAAAATCCTGTGGAGAGTGGATTCGTGTTTGCGTTTCATGTGTTCATGATATTATTTTTTGATATCAAGTCAAGACGGCCTTGGTGCTGTCGAGCAGAAGAAGCAGTCGACATCCGCTGTTGATATCGGAACTCGTATCAAAAAAAGTTCGCAACAAAAAAGGGGGAAAGTCGCCTTCCCCCCATTGTTTCGTCTATTTTTTCAGACCGCTATTCCAGCGGCGTATTCGGAATGAGCGTCCAGATGCCGCAGGGGCAGGCTCCGGCGCAGAAGCCGCAGCCGATGCATTTCTCGCTGTCGCAGACCATGGCGAATTCGTTGTCCGGCAGGGCTTCGCGACTGATGGCTCCGCGTGGACAGATGGCCTCGCAGATGCCGCAGTCGCGACACACGCCGCAGGACGAACACTCCTCGGCGCACTGGTCCAGGCTGTCGAATGCGCCCAGGCGCGGGTCGAAGTAGGCCAGGTTCATGCGCGAGTAGTCTATGGTTTCGGACATGTGGTTGCCCGGGTCCATGTATTCCAGCCGCATCTTGAGCCCCTCGTGCATGTCCTCGGTGACCGAGAGGGGGCGGCGGCCGCTGATGATCTCGTCGATGGCCTGGGCCGCGCGTCGTCCGTCGCCGATGGCCTGGGTCAGAAGGCCAAGTTTGACCAGATCGCCGATGGCGAAGACCTTCGGGTCCGTGGTCTGGTTGACGTCGTTGACGGTGATGAAGCCGCGCTCACGGGCGATGTTCTCGGGGAAGGCCTCCAGATCCGGGGTGTCGCCGATGGAGATGATGACCGTCTCGGCCGGAATCACGCGGCCGTCGGTCAGGAGCACGCCTTCCGGTGTGATTTCCTTGGTGAAGCAGGGCCACAGGAACTGGGCTCCGGCCTTTTCCGCTTCCTCGCGTTCCTTGCCGAAGCTCATGGGCTTCTGCACGTCGATGAGGGTCATGCTCTTGGCGCCCAGGCGGGCTGCTTCCGTGGCCACGTCGCAGCCGACATTGCCCGCGCCGATGATGACCACGCGTTCTCCGACCTTGGCGTCGCCGTGCTTGCAGGCCTTCAGGAAATCCGTGGCCGTGATGAGGCGTTCGTTGCCGGGCACGGGCAGGGTGCGCGGGCGCTGGGCTCCGGTGGCCAGGACGATGAAGTCGTAGTCGCTTTTTATGGCCTCGAAGTCGTCGCGGTTGAGTTTCTTTTCAAGCCGCACATGGGGAATGATCTCCCGCGCCCGGTCCAGCTCCGCCGCCAGCACCTCGGGCGGGATGCGGTTGGCAGGAATGGAGGCCTGCAGCTTGCCGCCGAGCTTCTCGTCCATGTCGAACACGGAGGCCTTGTGACCTTTGAGGCGCAGCTGCCAGGCCACGGAGATGCCGGCCGGGCCGCCGCCGATGACTGCTACTTTCTTGTCCGAGGACAGGGGCAGCATGGGCGGATGGGCGTTGATGCCCTCCTTGCCGAGCATCTTGGCGTCCACGGGCTTCAGGCTGCCAAGGCCGCGCGTGCAGCCCTCCATGCACAGGTTGGGGCAGAGATAGCCGCAGACCGTGGCCGGGAAGGGCGTGTATTCAAGGGACAGATCCACGGCCTCGGCCAGGCGGCCTTCGCGTACCAGCTGCCAGCGCTTCTGCACCGGAATTCCAGACGGGCAGCTGGCCTGACAGGGGGGCATGTACTTGCAGTTTTCCCAGACAGGGGCGAAGCGGCGCAATTCTCCGCTGGTGATGAGTCCGATGGGCGAACGGTCCAGGGAGGTCAGATCGCCGACCAGGCCCCCGCGCCCAAGCTCCATGTCCCAGACCTGGGAACGGAAGTCGGACATGCTTTTGCGTTTCTTGGTGACCTTCTCGTAGGGCGACTTGGCCGTGGCCAGATGCCACTGGTCGCGGGTGGCCAGAATGTCGAAGAGCTCGGCCTTGTCGATTTTCTTAAGGTATTGCTTTAGATTTTCCTGAAGCCAGGCCCAGTCGTCGTCGCCGACGGGCACGTGCTTGGCGTCGGCGTTGCTTATGACCTGTTCCTGGCCACGGTAGAAAATGCGCCCGCCGACCATGCCTACGCAAGGGCGGTAGCCCAGGACGTTGGCTTGATCGTGGGCGTTGACACCGCAGACCACAGCCGTGCCGCCGGCCATGAACTCGGCGAAATAATCGCCCGTGTCGCCCAGAACCCAAAGTTCCGGGGGCGCGAAGCGCGGGTTCTGCTTGGTCATGGTCATGCAGCGCGAGCCGACGTTGCCGCCGACATAGACCTTGCCCTGGGCCATGGCGTTGCAGATGCCGTTGCCCGCGTTGCCGTGAACGATGATTTCCGCTCCGGCGTTGAGCCAGCCGATGTCGTCGGAGCCGGGCCCCATGACTTCAATGGTCGTGCCGGGGAAGCCCAGGGAACCAAGGCGCTGTCCGGACGCGCCAGTGACCTTGACGCTGACGGACTCCTCCTTGGATACCCACAACCGCCCGCCGATACCGTGCTGGCCGCAGGCGTCGATGGTCAGCTCCCTGGCTCCGGCCTTGACCGCGTCCTGGATGCGTTCCTCCAGGATGCGCGATTCCAGGCGCACGCCGTTTTCCTTTCCGTCAATATGAATGGTGCTTTGCATATCTCTCCCTCATCAGACCACGTATTTGATGGCCAGTCTGTCCGCCGCGTCCTTGTCGGCGATCCCCAGCGCATCGGACATGCCGATGGGCAGAGACGTGGACCTGCCCAGGGGGGCGAAGATCTTCTTCATTTCCATGTCGAAGCTGACGTAGAGCTCGACCAGCCTCTCGGCCACCTTCTCCGGATCGAGCCTGCGGTACACGCGCGGATCCTGGGAAGTGATGCCCTTGGGGCAGACGCCGATGTTGCACACGTTGCAGCGATCGGACTCCGAGCCCACGCATCCGGCGGCGGCCTGCATGGCGTACTTGCCGATCTGCACGGCCGAGGCGCCGAGCATGATCAGCGAGGCCGCGTTGGCCGCCAGATTGCCGTTCTTGCCGATGCCGCCACCGGCGATGAGCGGAACCTCGTTCTGTTTGCCCAGCTTGCACAGGGTCAGGTAGGCGTCGCGGATGTTGGAGGCGATGGGGCTGCCCATGTGGTTCATGGACACGTTGTAGGCCGCGCCCGTGCCGCCGTCCTCGCCGTCAACGGCCAATCCGGCCGCGTAGGGGTTGCGGCAGAGGTTGTTCAGGACCGCGTTGGTCGTGGTCGTGGCCGAGATCTTGGGATAGACCGGCACCCGGAATCCCCAGGCCATGGACATGGACTGAATCATCTTGGCCACGGATTCCTCGATGGAATACTGGGTCTGATGCGTCGGGGGGCTGGGCAGGCTGACGCCGGTGGGCACGCCGCGGATGGCCGCGATGAGCTTGTTGACCTTGTGCCACATGAGTAGCCCGCCGTCGCCGGGCTTGGCGCCCTGGCCGTACTTGATCTCGATGGCGCAGGGATCTTCCTTCATCTGCGGGATGGCGTGGATGATCTCGTCCCAGCCGAAGTAGCCCGATGCGATCTGCAGAATGACATATTTGAGAAAACGCGATCTGAGCAGGCGCGGCGGACATCCGCCCTCGCCAGTGCACATGCGCACGGGCATGCCCAGCTCCTCGTTCAGGTAGGCGACGCCCATCTGCAGGCCTTCCCACATGTTGGGCGAGAGGGCTCCGAAAGACATGCTGCCGATCATGAGCGGGTAGATCTCGCGCACGGGCGGGGCCCAGCCGTGTTCCTTGATGGTGGCCAGTCCTTCCATGGGATTCTGGATGCGGCCGATCAGGGTGCGCAGGTCGAATTCATGACGGCCCGAATCAAGGGCCGGGTCGGTCAGCATGGAGATGCGGATGAACTTGATCTGGTCCAGCAGCGAATTGTTGTCGTTGCGTCGGCCGCCACGGGTTCGGGGCTGGCCGCCGAGATTGACGTGGTAGCGCAGCTTGTCCTTTTCATCGGAGTGCATGGGTAGGATGGCGTCGTTGGGACAGACCATGCTGCACGTTCCGCAGCCCACGCAGGCCTGGTGCGGGGCCGTGCGCTGGCGGATGCCGTAATAGATGGTGTGCTCGTTCTCGGGCTTGTTCTTGAACCCGGCCGGGACCTTGATGCTGCGCTTGCGGAAGGTGCCGAGCTCCAGGGACTGCATGGGGCACACCGCGCAGCACTGACCGCACAGGGTGCAGCGGTCCTTGTTCCACTCGATCTGCCAGGGCAGATCCTTGATGCTCAGTTGGGAAGGGCTAATGGCTGTGTTTGCCGACATACTTTGATCTCCTGGCGGTCCGGGCCGACAATGGCCGAATCAAGATGCATGGGTTGAAAATCCTGGGACTTGTCGCGATCGGGGATGGCCAGGTCCAGGCCGCAGATCTCCGAGGAGAACGCGTAGAGGCCGGGACGACCTCCGACCACGCCGGGGCGCAGCTTCTTGCTGTCCTGGACCATGAACATGGACCTGTCCGGCAGGCAGCCGATGACGCAGTTGGGGCCGTCGATGATGAGTCGGCGGCAGATCTGCTTCAGCTTGGACAGGAATTCCTTGTCCGGATGGGCACTCATCTCGTGGTCCTTGAGGGGCGTGATGATGTGCTTGTAGGCTTCAAAGGGCAGGCCCAGCTTCTTGATCGTGTAGTGCAGGATGTGGGTGAAAACTTCCGAATCGGAGTTGTAACCTTCATAGCCGGGAATTCCCTGGGCGGCGAGGTAGTCGCGGATGGGGATGAAGGCCGTGTTTTCGCCATTGGTCATGGTGCTGATCCCTTCGACGAAGAAGGGGTGGCAGGCGTAGAGATTGATGGCGTAGTTCGTGTTCTGGCGACCCTGGGCCAGGATGAGGCGGCTCATTATCTCGGGCCGGTCCAGGCTCAGATACTCGCCGACCTGCAACGGATCCCCTATTTCCTTGATCATGACCGTGTCCGGCCAGAAGGAGAAGACGGTGATGCTTTCGTCGGCCAGACCCATGTGCTTGAGTTCAAGACGGGTTTTCAGGTACCCGAGGCCCTTTTCCTCTTCGCTCAGGTCATTCCAGGCGGCGGGGATGTCATAGGTCCGCACGATGTAGCGGTCACGCCTGGGCGTCCATGTGGGCATGGGGCCCTTTGGCGTGAGGGCGAGGTCGTGCTTCAGGGTGAACCCCTTGGCGCCCATGAAGGCGTCCAGACGTTCGACACCGGCGTCGGTGAAGATTCCCGACAGGATGGGGCAACCCTTCATGGACTCGAACGGGCCGCCCAGATCCGACAAATAAAGGCCGACTCCTGATCCGTCGTGCCCCTCGCGCATGACATCCAAGGCCCGGATGGCATCCATGGGGGAGACGGGTTCGCTGCTGGTCAGCGCAAACAATCGACACATAGCGCGCTACTCCCTTTGCTGTTCAAAACCTGGCTCCTGGAAATGTGACATAATTGTCATATTTTTTCGGCGCAAACAGGTGATTAATGACAAATTTGTATAAAAAAACGGCCCCGACTCGTGAAAAGTCAAGGACGCTGACTTGAGCAAGGAAAGGGCCAAAATCGATTATCGGGCCAAGGAAGAAAAACTGTCGTTTGGGAATATTTCCCGCTCATATAGAACACTATTCCCAAATAGTCGGGAATTCAACCCTGCCGACTGTCAGTCGTCGCGTGGGATTCGGCGTGGAATATTAGCAGACAGGCATCATCCGAGGCATACGTCAACCCCGCGCAGGTGGGGATCCATCTTCCTGAGATCGTGATAGTAGATTGCCGTCTCACCGAGCGTCATCCCCGCGCAGGCGGGGATCCATCTTCATGAGGTCGTGATAGTAGATTGCCGTCTCACCGAGCGTCATCCCCGCGCAGGCGGGGATCTATCCCCGATTTTCAAGGTTTGTCTGTTCAAGGCAGGATTCCCGCCTGCGCGGGAATGACATGGTGGAACTTAGGGGTTTCCGAACTTCGAGTCATGAGTGTCGCGGATTTTACGTGCCCTTTGGAATTGGCGGGCAAGGACGTCAGGAATGGATTCCCGCCTGCGCGGGAATGGCATGGTGGAACTACGGGTTTCCGAACTTCGAGTCATGAGTGTCGCGGATTTCACGTGCTTG
The DNA here is from genome assembly GCF_900114115.1 of Desulfomicrobium apsheronum. Classification (NCBI taxonomy): domain Bacteria; kingdom Pseudomonadati; phylum Thermodesulfobacteriota; class Desulfovibrionia; order Desulfovibrionales; family Desulfomicrobiaceae; genus Desulfomicrobium; species Desulfomicrobium apsheronum. The sequence goes on from NZ_FORX01000012.1 coordinate 78,668, forward strand.
CTGGATTGGCGAGCAAGGTCGTCAGGAATGAATTCCCGCCTGCACGGGAATGACATGGTGGAACTTACGGCTTTCCGAACTTCGGGTCATGTGTGTCGCGGATTTTACGTGCCCTTTGGAATTGGCGGGCAAGGAGGTCAGGAATGGATTCCCGCCTGCGCGGGAATGACATGGTGGAACTACGGGTTTCCGAACTTCGAGTCATGAGTGTCGCGGATTTTACGTGCTTGCTGGATTGGCGGGCAAGGACGTCAGGAATGGATTCCCGCCTGCGCGGGAATGACATTGTGGAACTACGGGTTTCCGAACTTCGGGTCATGTGTGTCGCGGATTTTACGTGCCCTTTGAATTTGGTGGGCAAGGTCGTCAGGAATGGATCGAGGGGGAATTATTTTTCGGAAAGCGGATTTTGCTTTCGCTCCGGCGTGTAAAACCACCACGGCCTCGGCTCTTCCCCATCCATGAATCTGGTCACGGACACGAAGACGTCCAGCACGCATGGGTCCTGGCGTGCCCCGGTCAGTTCACAGAGGCGCTCGTATAGGGCTTGCGGGTTCTGGGCGACAAGCTGTTCAGGGCGCTCGAAGCCGAGCAGCCGCAGGTCCCGGGCCATGGCCGGGCCGATGTTGGGCAGGTCGGTCAGATTTTGGAGATGATCGCGCCTGACTTTGGCTGGGTTCACGGCCTTTCTCCTACACGATGCGGCGGGTTATCTCGTGATGGTTGACGAGGATCTTGCTGACGTAATCCACGGTCTCGCCGAAGTTGGGGATGCGTCCGTAGGTGCTGTAGACCCCGTACTTGGAGTCGGTGTTGCCAAGCCCGGCATTGTATCCAGCCGTGGCGGCCAGGATGTTGCCGCCGCGGGCGCGCAGGTTTTCGGCCATCATTTTGACCATGGCGTTTATGGAATGGGAATAGAGGACGCGCTGATCGAATTTTTCGAGGAAGGCCACATCCTGAGGCGAAAAAATGGAGCGGTTCTGGAAGTTTTCACTCAGAAACAGGCGGCAATTGTCCCGCGATGCGGTGTAACTGGCCTGCAAAAGATCCATGCGGTCAAGAGCCAGGGCGTAGGTTCCGGCGGCGCTCAGCGGTTTGCCCGCAGCCTGGGCATTGACGAGGGTACGCAGCAGCTTGGCCGGATTACCGAACAGGTCGGGCTGCTCGCGGCGCAGGGCCCGCATCTGGTCGCGGTATGTCGCGGCCTGCTTGAATTCGGGCTCCAGATCCTCGCGCAGCGCAAAACCGGCCGGCTGTCCGTGCCGGTCGGCGCAGACCAGATTGTATCCTCTGGCCGTGGCGGCCATGAACTGGCATGGGCCGACGGCCAGGGCCGAAGACACGGCGAATTCGTAGAAAAAGGACTCGGCCATCATCTGGCCCATGATCCAGCAGGGGTCCACGGGATAGATGGATGCGTGACGCAGGACGCCCTGCACCACATGCGTGCAGATCACGGGAATGCGCGAATGCAGGTCAATCTCGGACAGGGGCTTTTTCCAGACCGGCAGGTTGCCCTTGGGGTAGCTCTCGATGATGTACGCCAGCACCGATTGGGCCATGGAGTGCGCAAAGCCCGAAGTTGAAACTCGGTCAAGGATGCGTGCCGGGTCCTTGGCCTGGATGATCCGGATCTCCGAAATTTCGGAAAGGGGTGGTTGCGCGGCCAGGGCCTCGTGGCCAAAGAACGGCAGCAGCAGGGGGGCCAGGGCGGCCTTCAAAAGCGAACGTCTTTGATTATTCATGGGAATCAGGCTTTATTGAGCGTGACGCGAGCCACGACTTTTTGGAAATAGTTTTCGTTTTCTTCCTGCAGTAGGCCGCCATGCTCGATCCTGGCCTTGGCGATGAAGAGCTGGACCTTTTGTATCTGGCGCATTTTCAAAGCTTCGTCCGTTTCCCGCTCAAGGCACTCGATGAGCGACCGGATTTCCCTTTGGGACTGAACTTCCCGGGGTACGTAACCGGCATTTTTCAGCATCTTGTAGGCCATGCGCAGCGTTTCGGGCATGAAGGGGTCGTTTGTCTCGGGCAGGGGCTGGCCCTGGCCGCTCAAATCATCGAATTCGCCGCGCTGCTGGGCCTCCTGGATCGCCCTTTCAGCCAGTTCGGCGAGAATGTTCATGGCTTTTGCAGTAATCGCTCGACAATGTGGCGAAAGCTTTCCTCGGAAATGAATCCCAAATGATCGAGGATCTGTTCTCCGGCGCGGTTGTAGATCAGGGTGCGGGGGATGGACTTGATGTCGAGCATGGAGCCTATGGATTCGTCGTCGATGAGGATCGGGAAATTGACCTTGTTCAGTTTGACGAAATTTTCCACCGGCCGCGCTCCGTAATCCATGGAGATGCCGACGATGGTCAGGTCGTCCTCCGTGAATTCCCGTCGCAGGTTCATGAGCCCTGGAAATTCCTTGACGCAAGGGGAACACCAGGTCGCCCAGAAATTTATGATCAGAACCTTGCCCTTGCTTGATTCAATGATGTTTTTGAAATCATGGATTCCGGCTTTCTGGATGTCCTGGGACATGGCGGTGGAAGGCAGGAGGGCGAGCAGCAGAATCAGGACGGAAGTCTTCAGGAAATTCATGGAGGTCCTCTTTTGGATGTCGTATTTTTGAAGTGCTAGCTGTTTGCCATTTGCCAGTCAATGCAGCGAACCTGGCGGCCGAGGCATTGCAATTTGCATGCTTTTCGCCCATTCCTGTGGCCGCACCACAGAAGGAGGATGCAAATGACCAATTTCATCAAGAAAAAAGTGGAAATCGAGGACGACGCGGCCAGCATGACCTTCCGGCCGGGACAGTTCAAGCGTGAACCTTTTTCCCTGCAAAAGAAAAATATTTTCCTGCTGGGCATGCGCGCCAGCGGCAAGACCACCGTGGGCACGGCGCTGGCCGAGGTCCTCAAGTGCCCTTGCGTCGACACTGACGCCATGGTCGTGGCCGAGGCCGGGCAGAGCATCAATGCCATCGTGGCCGAGCGGGGCTGGGATGCCTTTCGCGCCCTGGAAGAGGCGGCCCTGGTCAAGGCGGCGGCGCTTCCGGGCAAGGTCGTCTCCACGGGCGGCGGCATTGTCCTCTCACAGGCCAATCGAGACCTCATGTACCGCTCAGGGGTCAGCTTCTATCTGGCGGCCGACGCGGGGCTGCTCATCGCCAGAATGCTGCGCGATCCCAACGTCGCCCAGCGCCCGGCCCTGACTCCATTGGCCCTGCACGACGAGGTCGCGGCGGTCATGAGCGAACGCGAAGCCCTCTACATGGCTGGCATGGACCACATGCTCCAGGCCCACAGGAGCGTCGAGGAACTGGTCGATGACGTGCTCGTGGCCCTGGGGCTCAAGGAGTGGGACTATTCCGAGAAAGAGCGGGTTCTGGATCGGTATTAGCGCTTCGGGCCTTTGGCTCCAGCCGGGCTTGTCGGGAGTGGAAATTGGTTTTTGCGTACGGGAGCGGGCGTCCGGTTTCTAAATCCGGGCCACCGCCAGAAACACCACATGCAGGCTGGCCACCAGGGTCACGAAGACCTGGCGTGCACGCGCCCGTGTCAGTCCCGGGAAGCTGTATCCGAGATGCCCGTGGGGACAGCGGGGCAGGCAGTCGCCGCACAGGGAGCAGGTCAGGCCTGGACGCCCTTTTGCCAGATCGATGGTCGTCAGGGCGTTGTAGCGGCAGGCCGTGGAGCACGCACCGCACTGGGTGCATCCGCTGCCGATGCTTACGCGCCAGGGCAGCATGCGTCCGATAAGGTTGTTGACCAGGCCGATGGGGCAATAGGCCGTGCAATGGACCATGGTTCCGCTGCTGCGCGACGCCAGGGCCATGATCATGATCCCGACCAGGCCGAAGATTGCGGCCAGACCCAGCGCCCAGGGCCAGGAAATGTCCAGGGCGCGCAACACAAGCGGCATGACGATCGTTGCGACAAGCAGCCCGGCGCGCAGGCACGGCGCCCAGGAGGGCAGGGGCGCGGGCTTTGCCGGACCGAGGCGGGCCAGGCGGTCATCCCAGGCGCCGATATAGCACAGGTGGCTGCACCAGGCCGGTCCCACCAGCAGGAGGGACACACCGAGCAGGATCGGCATGAAAAACCCTTCACCCCGGAACAGCGGCCCGGCCAGGATCAGGGCCGGGACGGGCAGGTGCAGTTTTCCGGTCATCAGAAAAATGCTCCAACCGGCCAGACCGAGCAGGAGCTGGGCGAAGAACACGGCCGAAAACAGGGTCCAGATCCTGCCACGCGTCCTGCCTTTGCGGTCGCTCAGCAGCCAGCCGCTGACCAGTGACCCGTGGACGGCAAAAAGGCAGATCCAGAAAATCCCGGAACCGGGGAAAAAGCGATCTCCAAGGAGCAGGGTCATGGGCGCCTTGTTCTGGGCCAGAATGAGGGTGCCGCCCACCAGCAGGGCGGTGGCGGTCTTGACCGCGTCGGTGCCGCCCATGGGTCCGAAGAGTTTCTTCCCGGCGCGGCCGATCATGAGCGCCATGACGCCCAGATGGGCCAGGCAGACCGCGCCCAGGATCAGGGCGAGGCGCATCCACGGCAGGCCGAAATTCATTCGCCACGCAGCCAGCTCGACGCCCTGGTTCGCCCACAGCAGCGCGCCGCCTAGGGCGGCCAGAATGAGCAGCGGTCTGGGCAAGAGACGCGGAAAAAAGGCGGCCAGGGCCGGGAAAAGAGCCGGAGCCGCCTCCCAGAGGGTGCCGAAACGCAGGAAGTGCGCGGCCGTGGTCAGGCTGCATAACACGATGAGGACTCGTGTCAGCAGGGCCATGGAGGTCATGGCCGCACCAGTTTGTCGAATTCCTTCCGGCCCAGCTTCTCGACAAGATCCCCCAGGCGCAGACCGGATCGGTGGTGGTCCATGAACACGCTCAAGACCTTGCGTAGGACATCAAGAGATTCGGGTAGGCTATAAAAACCCAGCTCATGCGCCAGGCGCGGATGGCGTCCGAGCTTGCCGCCGAGGAGCACGCGATATCCGGTCTCATCCACTTGCAGGGCTTTTTCGGGGCAGACCCGCGCACAGGCCGCGCACCCCAGGCAGCGCGAACGATCCAGGTGGATGCCGTCCTCCAGATGCAGGGCCTTCTCCGCGCAGATCGAGACACAGTGCCCGCAACCCGAACACCGCTCGGACTCAAGGCCGATGCGGGCAAAGGCGATGAGCCCGAAATCCGCGATATGCGGCTGGGAGCAGCCGTTGGGACAGGAGGCCACGGCCATTCTGAACTGATGGTGATGACGGATGGGGCGGGTCATGCCGGCCAGAAATTCAGGCCAGCCGGAACGGATGAGCACGTCTTCGAGTTCGGCGGTCAGGTCCGTACCCAGCACCGCATGCGGGCACTGGGCCGCGCCACGGCAGACTTTGAGCGTATGAGCGGGGAGCTTGTGCAGGTCTTTCATGAGGCAACCTATGCCATGAAACGGAATCGGGAATCCTTGACCTGGGTCAAAAATTCCCGACGTTTCACTATTTTTGAGAATTTTGGAGAGGCGAAGCGCTGTTCGTCACGCGACCTTGATGGTAAAGGGGATGACATGCAGGCTTCTGGAGATTTCGCGCGTCGCGCCCAGCGCCCAGGAAGACATGCTCGCGTTGATGCGGTCAGCCAGATTTTGAGCCAGCTTGCCCACGCCAAGCAGTGGATGCCGGGTGAAAACCTGCGGCAGTCCGTAAGTCAGGTTGCAGGCCAGACACATGCCCGGACGCTGCTGGAGATGAAATGCAAAGCGCAGCTCTTCCGGGCCGTGTCCCTCGAATCTGAGCCTGATGTCGTAGGCTCCGTCCTCGGCATCGCCGAACAGCGCCTCGAAAAAAGCGTCGGTGATCGAGGGCGGAAATATCTCGTCCAGGCTGGCCGGGGTGAAAATCTGGTCGGCATTGGTCATGGTTTTCTCCTTTGCATCCTAATTGTTAGCGGTGTATTTTTCATGACCGTTCTTTTGGGTCAAGGACAAGAATGGCCTTCGGGCGGAAGCCGTGTTTTTTTTGAAATCATTCCCGGGGGAACTCATGCAAAAGCGAATGGAAGATATTGAAATAAAGTATATATATTTGCAAAAAACGGTTGATGATCTGAATGCGGTTGTCATAGAACAACAAAAGGAAATTCGGGAACTGAGGGCCACGCTCGTGCTTTTGGGCAAAAAGCTCCAGGACCTATCGTCCATGGAGCCCTTCGATCCCGATGAAAAACCACCTCACTACTGATTGCCCGGAGATTCATGTGGATACCTCTTTTTCCCATCACGGGCCCGATCCCGGGCATTCAGAGAAAAGCGCTTCCGTACCCGTAGAGGACCGTTCCCTGCGCGTAATCCTGCAACAGATCGAGGCGCTCCCTTCGCTTCCTGCCGTCGCCAACACCATCCTCGGGCAGGTCCTGACCCGGGATTTCGAGCATTCAAAGCTGGCTCGCATCATCGAGACAGATCCCGCCATGACCGTGAAGGTTCTTGAGCACGCCAACAGCGCAACCTACGTCACTCGCGGACAGGTGGCGCAGGTGGAACAAGGGCTCAATCGCCTGGGCAGCAAGGTGGTTCAGACGCTCATGCTCTCCATGCTCATCAAGGATTCCCTGATCAAGGGCGACAAGAAGTCCGAAGCGATCCAGACCGCGCACTGGAAGCACAGCCTGGCCACGGCCGTCTTTGCCTCCCTCATCGCGGCCAAGATTGCCCCCGCCCTGACTGGCGAGGCTTTTGGCGCGGGCATCATGCACGATATCGGCGGCATCTTCCTGCAGCTGCATCTTCAGGAGCAGTACGATCAGGTCATGGAACGCATGGAGGAACTTTACGAGCCCGTCCTCACGGCGGAGCAGGAGGTCTTCAAGACGGATCACACTGCGGTGGGGCGCTGGATCGCCGAAAAATGGAAGCTTCCGGCGTCCATGACCGATGCCATTTGGCTGCACCACCATTCGGCCTCGGCCCTGGAAGCCTTCAAGGACAACGCACGTCTGGTGGCCATCGTGGCCCTGGCCAACATTCTGGCGCATTCGACTCTCATGGACTCCCCGCGGGTCATGACCCACGAAAAGCAGCGCCAGCTCGGCCTGCAGAAAATGCTCGGTCTCGGCGAAAAGGAGTTGCAGTCGATTCTGGGTGCCTTTGCCCCGGCTTTTGCCGAGAGAGCCGAGCCTTTCGAGCTCGACGGCGATCAGGTCGGTCTTTTTCTTTCTTCCCTGCAAAAGGCCAACCAGCATCTCATGCGCATGAGCCTGGATCTGGAGCAGGCCAACGGCCGCTTGGAGGACGCCCACCGCTTTACGAGCATGGGCTCCACGGTGGGCCTCAAGATGAGCAAGGCCAGGACTTCGGACGAAGTTTTCGAATCGGCGGCCATGTGCATGCATGAGAGCGTCGGTGTGCGGGGCGGCTTCGTGTACTGGGTCGTCCCTGCCGAGCGCGTCATGCAGGGCCTGATCTGGAACGGCAACGGCAACCGACGTGTCATTTCCTATTCCCTGGACGGTGACGGCCTGCCGGCGCTCGATGGCGGAGCCACGCTGCCGGACAACCTGAAGGCCATTTTGCTGACGCATCACGAACGCCACGAAGGCGCGTCTCTCATGGATCGGGAACTGCGGCTCAAGCAGTTTTTCGTGGTGCGGGGATATTGCCTCTTTCCCCTGGTGGGCAGCGATTTCACCGGCGAAATTTGCATTTTGCGCTCCAGCGAACGGCCCCCGAAGATGACTCCCCAGGAATACATGGGCTATTCCCAGGTCTCCTGCGTGGCTTCGGCCTCGCTTGATCGGGTGCGGCTCTTCGACAGCCTGCAGGTTCGCGCCGACGAGCTGTCCCTGGCCCTCTGGAAGAACCAGCAGATCAACCTGCAGCTGCTCCAGACCGAGCGACTGGCGGCGGTCGGTCAGCTCGCGGCAGGCGCGGCCCATGAGATAAACAATCCGCTGGCTATCATTTCGGCCCGCACCCAGCTGCTGGAAAGCCGTGAAAACGACGAGAAGAAGCGCAGGGACCTGCATCAGATCTCCGAGCAGATCGAGCGCATCTCATCCATCCTGCAGAGCCTCATGGGTTTTGCCAGACCCAACGCGCCCCAGGTCACCAAGCTGGACATAAACTCGCTGCTGCTCAAAATCATCGGCCTTGTGGAATCGATCTTCCAAACGCATCGCATTCCCATCGTTCAGAAACTCACACCGGATCTGCCGCTCATCCTGGCCGATGCCAACCAACTGGAGCAGGTTTTTCTGAATCTGGTCATAAATGCCCAGCACGCAATGGAAAAAGAGGGCGGGGTGTTGACCGTCAGCTCGGCCTTCCTGCCCGACGGCAAGCGTATCAGCATCTCCGTCAAGGACACGGGCACGGGCATTTCGCCCGAGAATCTTTCACGCATCTTCGATCCCTTCTTTTCCACCAAGTCCGAAGGCAAGGGCACTGGACTCGGGCTTTCCACGGCTTACGGTATCGTCACCAACCACTACGGCGAGATCAAGGTGGTCAGCGCTCCAGGAGAGGGCGCGGAGATGATTGTCATCCTGCCGGTCTCCACGCCGGTGACCAAGCCCGAAAAGCCTGTCGTGCGCCAGGCGACCGAGTGCGCCATGCCGACTCCGGCGCTTGGGCACAGGATCCTGGTCGTCGATGACGAGCAGCATATTCGCGACATCCTCTCCGAGACCCTGCGCGAAGCTGGTTATGTGGTCGAAACGGCACCCAACGGCGAGGAGGGCGTGCTCAAACTGCGCTCCGCTTCCTTCGATCTGATTCTGCTCGACATCCGCATGCCCATCCATTCCGGACTCGACGTGCTCAAGCTTTTGCGTCGCAACGGCGGCGCTCCGCCCGTAATGATCATCACGGGCCTGGCATCTTCCGACGAGCTGGATGAAGCCTTGCGCCTGGGAGCGGCCAAGTGTATACGCAAGCCCTTTCATTTGAAGACCTTGTTGTCCGATATCTCCGGCATCTTGCATTCGGGCTGCCCCACGAACAATTAACCCTCGGCTTCAATGCAGCACTCGCCGTCAATCGCAACGTCCAGGACCCGTCACACCCGCATTCTGGCCCTGGCCAGCGGCAAGGGCGGGACGGGCAAGACCACCGTGGCCGTCAACCTGGCCCTGGCGCTCAATCGTGCCGGGTACACGGTCTGCCTGCTCGACGCGGATTTCGGCCTGTCCAACGCGGAAGTGCATCTGGGATTGCCGTCTCCTGCGAACACGCTCGAAAACGTTCTCTTCGACTCCCTGCCCCTTGAGGAATGCCTTGTCCCCGTTCGGCCCGGATTCGATCTTCTTTCCGGCAGCAACGGCGTGGCCCGCATGGCCGAGCTTGACGTGGCCAACCGCAAGCGTCTGGTCGCGGAATTTTCCGCGCTCTCCGGGTACGATTTTTTGATCCTCGACAACTCGCCGGGCATCTCCGCCCAGGTCGTGTCCCTGTGTCTGGCCACGCGTGAGATCATTCTGGTGGTCAATCCCGAGGCCAGCGCCCTGGTCGACGCCTATGCGCTCATCAAGGTATTGAAAGAAAACGGGCTGTGGTGGCCGCCGCTGATCCTGGTCAACCGCTGTGAATCGGGAGTGCAGGCCAGGCAGGTCTTCACCCGTTTTCAGGAGACGGTGGAGCAGTTTTTGGGCCTCAAGCCCCTTTTTTTGGGGGCGATCCCCCAGGATGACGCCGCCCGGAAGATTTCGGCCCTGGGCAAGCCCTTTGTGACCCTGCGCGACGATCTGCCCGCGAGTCAGGCCATCATGTCCATCGCCAAGGTCCTGGCCGAGCGCCTGAACAAGGATTGGGCCAAGAACAAGCCCTCGGAATTTTTTGAGAACGTCGTGGTGCGCATGAAGCAGCGTCCGGATTTCGGCCTGAGCCAGATCGCTGCCAACTCCAGCGCCCCCACGGACGACACCACCCAGCCCGACGTGTACATGGAGCTGGTGGCCGTGCTCGACAAGGCCTCGCGCCTCTGCGAGAAGCTGCTCGAAAACCCGGCCTATTCCTTTGTCCGGGATCGTTTCGGGCTGGTCCGTCTGGCTCTGGACAATTTTCTGCTTCCCCTCGACCGTCTGCGCAAGCCGCGCGGAACCATGAAGCCACGCATCCTGGTGCTCAGCAATCACGAACAGATGCGCACCATGTTGCGCGAAATCGTGGCGGAGGTCGGCTACGAAGGCGAGGCCTTTGCGCCCGGACACGGGGATTTTCTCAAGTTCCGGGACACCTGCAACCTGATCCTGGTCTCCTGCGATCGTCCCGAGGCCCTGATCAGGTCCTGTCTGCTCCAGATTCCTGAAGTCCCGCTTGTCCTTCTGACGGGATTTGGCAGTTCGTCCCTGGAGCGGGAATTTCGCCACCGGACTGTGGCGGTGGTGCCAAGGCCCTTTCATGTCAACGAATTGCGTGACATCCTTCAATCCGCGCTGCGTTAATTGTCGAAAAGTTCAAAACACGCAGGCCGTTTTTCATCGGCCTGTTTAGCCCCTATTTACAATCCCCGCCCCCTGGCATAAGCAAAATGCCTTTCTTTCCCAATCTTTGGGAGCAGTCATCATCCTGTGAACTCCGTCCGCGCGGATTTCGCAGCATTCGGGAATGCATATGCGCAGAGACATCGAACATGTGGGTTGGGGAAAACTGACCTACGAAATCAGGGCGATAGTGGGCGTGGCTCAGGATCTTCGCAATCTGGGCCTTGAAATTATCTGGGAAAACATCGGCGACCCCATCGAGAAGGGCGAGCAGGTGCCGGTCTGGATCAAGGAAATCATCGCCGACCTGGCCATGAAGGACAAGACCTACGGCTACTGCGCCACCCAGGGCGTGCTTGAGACCCGCGAGTTCGTGGCCAAGCTTGTCAATCAGCGGGGCAGCTATCAGGTCACGGCCGACGACATCATATTTTTCAACGGCCTCGGCGACGCCGTGGCCAAGATATTCGGCTTCCTGAAACGCGAAGCCCGGGTCATCGGACCCTCACCGGCCTATTCCACGCATTCCTCGGCCGAGGCCGCCCACTCCGGGTACGAGCACCTGACCTACGAGCTCGACCCCAGCAACGGCTGGATGCCGGATCTGGTCGATCTGGAGAACAAGGTCCGCTACAACGACTCCATCGCGGGCATTCTGTTTATCAATCCCGACAACCCGACGGGTGCGGTGTATCCATGCGAACTGATTGAGAAAATTGTGGATATCGCTCGGCGTTACAATATTTTCGTCCTGGCTGACGAGATCTATGCCAACATCGTTTACAGCGGCCATCCGACGTGCAGCCTGTCCGAGGTCATCGGCGAGGTTCCGGGCATGGCCCTGCGTGGCATCTCCAAGGAATACCCCTGGCCGGGCGGCCGTTGCGGCTGGATGGAAGTCTACAACAAAGACAAGAATCCCGATTTCAACGCCTACATCAAGAGTCTGCTCAACGCCAAGATGCTTGAAGTCTGCTCCACCAGCCTGCCCCAGCTCTCCATTCCCCCGGTCATGGGCGATCCGCGCTACAGGGCCCATCTGGATGCCCGGCGCAGGATGTTCGAGCACCGCGCGCAGGAAGCCTGGCAGACCTTTCAGGGCGTTGCCGGCGTGCGCGTCATCAAGCCTCAGGGCGCTTTTTACATGTCGGTCATGTTCGAGGACGGGGTCCTGAACGGCAGGCAGGCCCTTGAAATCGAAAATCCCAAGATAAAAGCGCACATCGAGGAGATCGTGCAGGGCGTGCAGGTGGACAAGCGCTTCGTCTACTATCTGCTTGGCGCCACCGGCATCTGCGTCGTGCCGTTGACGGGATTCTGCTGCAATCGCAAGGGTTTCCGCGTCACGCTGCTGGAAACCGACGATGCCAAGAGGCTGCGCACGTGGCGGACTATCGTCGATGCCATCACCCGTTACCTGGCCTCGGCCTGATCTCATGACCGACGATTCCAATCCGCGCTGGTTGGACTGGGCCCGGGAGATTCAATCCTTGGCCCAGACAGGGCTGGCCTTTACCAAAAGCCATTACGATCAGCTGAGTTTCGGCCGCCTGTCGGACATCGCGGCCGAAATTCTGTCGGAACATTCGCAGCTTGAAGCTTCAGCGGTCAAACGCGCCTTCTCCCTGGAGCCCGGGTATGCCACTCCCAAGGTCGACGTGCGCGCGGCGGTGATCCGTGACGGGCGCATCCTGCTTGTGCAGGAAAGCGCGGATGGCAGGTGGGCCATGCCCGGAGGATGGGCCGATGTGGGCGATCGTCCTTCACAGACGGCCGAGCGAGAGACCCTCGAAGAGAGCGGATTCGTGGTGCGGGCCACGAAACTTGTCGCCGCGTTCGACGCCAACCGGGGCAAGAAGGCGAGCATGTTTTTTCACGCCGTGAAGCTGATCTTTCTCTGTGAGCTTCTCGGGGGCGAGGCCAGGGGCAGCATGGAAACCCTTGAGGTCGATTTCTTCGAATTCGACAATCTGCCGCCCCTGTCCGAACAACGCACCAACCAACGCCATCTCGAGGAGATCCGCGCCCACCTGCGTGATCCCCTGCGGCTGGCCGCTTTTGATTGATATGTACGAATCCGATTGCACATTGCCCATAGGCGTTTTCGATTCCGGTATCGGAGGCCTGACCGTTTTGCGGGCCCTGACCGAGGCCCTGCCACGAGAGAGTTTTCTCTACCTGGGCGACACGGCGCGCCTGCCTTACGGCACCAAGAGCGCCAAGTCCGTGATTCGCTACGTGCTGCAGACCACGGCCCTCTTGAAGGCCCGGGGCGTCAAGCTGCTGGTCATCGCCTGCAATACGGCCACGGGCGTGTCCCTGGAGGCATTGCAGGAAGCGTATCCGGAGCTCCCGGTCGTCGGTGTCATCCGCCCCGGCGCGGAAGCGGCCTGCCGATCGAGCCGAAACGGCAGGATCGGTGTCATCGGCACGGAGAGCACCATCAACGCCCGTGGCTATGATCGTGAAATCCTGCGCATCCGCCCCGATGCGAAGGTTTTTGCCCAGCCCTGTCCGCTTTTTGTGCCGCTGGCCGAAGAGGGATGGTGCGAAGGCCAGATCGCAAGCCTCGTGGCCGAGCGTTACCTTGGCACCATGGTCAGGGACACGGGTATTGACACGCTGGTTCTGGGCTGTACTCATTTCCCTGTTCTGGCCGATGCAATCCAGAGCGTGGTGGGAGACAACGTGCGCCTGGTCGACTCCGCCCGGACCACGGCGGAATTCGTGCAGGAGATGCTTGAGAGACGGGACATCTGTTCCACCACCAAGGAACGCAGCCTGACTTTTCTGGCCACGGACGGGGCCAGACGCTTCGCCAGGGTCGGCGGGGTGTTCATGCACCATCCTCTAAACCCGGCAGACGTTGAGATCGTGGATCTCTGATGTGCGCCCTGCTGGCAGTGGACGCCGGAGTGCGTACGGGTTTGGCTCTTCTGGACCGTGAAGGGCGCCTGCAGTGGTGCCGCTCGCACAATCTGGGTTCCACGGCGAGGCTCAAAAAAGCCGCCGCCCGCGTGCTTTTTGAATTGCCCCAATTGCAGTTTCTGGTAGTGGAAGGGGGCGGGCAGACGGCAGGGATCTGGGAGCACGCGGCGACCAAAAGAAACCTGCCCTGCCGGATCGTCCAGGCGCAGGATTGGCGGGAGCAGTTTCTGCTTCCCCGGCAACGTGTCAGCGGACAAAAGGCAAAGGCGGCGGCCTGCGCGCTGGTGAGCACGATTTTACGCCGCGAAGGCTGGTCTTCGCCGACAACTCCAGGTCACGATGCCGCAGAAGCCGCGCTCGTCGGACTGTGGGCTGCGGTTCAACTCGGGTGGCGGGCAATGCCCGCGCTCAAATAATTCAGACGGACAACATGGACAAACTCAGTTTTGATCTTCCCGGGATCAGCCCGGTAGGTCTTGACCTTATTTCACTGCTGAACAAGCCGCAGACCACGGTCAAACAGATCGCGGGCCAGGCCAAGCTTGACCCGGTCATTTTCGGCAATATCATCGCCTGCGCAAACTCGCCCGTGTATCACGATGCCAACAATTCCGTCGACATCCTGACCTCACTGGTCCGGCTGGGACACCGGGAGATCAAGCGTATCGTGTACCAGGTCGTGCTCAGATCGGCTTTTTTCCATGAATCCGCGGAGCTCAACGCCATTCTGCATCGGATCTGGCAGCAGAGCCTGACCGCCAACGTGTTCATGCAGAAATTCGTATCCTCCGTTCCAGGAGCCTATGCCCTCGATGCCGAGGGGCTGGAATGCCTGGAATGTCTCGGGCTCATCCACAACATCGGGTATGTGGTGCTGCTGGTCAATTTTCAGGATCGCTTCCTTGAGTTTTTCAGTCGCGACGCCGAACTGGAGCTGCCCGTTTTTTTCGAGAAAGAGCGTGACTGGTTTGACGGTTTCGACCATTTTTCGGCCGGGCACGCAGTGCTTGAAGCCTGGGGCTTTCCGCAATCCATCCGCGAGGTCGTCGCCGAGTACGCTCTCCCGAACGAGGCGTTCAGTGGCCGGTATCCCGAGCTGCACAGCCTGCTTCGTTTGTCCAGGCACGTGATCATGATGACGGAATCCAATTTCCATCCCAGGAAGCCCGCTGATTTTTGGTTGAACGGAACGGAACTGCCAGCGACGGAAGTCGATTACGAGCAGATCATCGAAGACGTGCGCCAGTGTGTCCAGAGCATCGAGGGGGCACTGACATGATGCCCGGTCAGAATGAATTCAGGACACGGCTGCGTTGCAGAAATTGCCACGGCACGCTGCAGGTCCGCCGCACTTGACGGGCCGTGGAATTGCGCTGCAGGTCTTGCGGCGCCACCTTTGGATTGCAGGAGTTCGGAACCAATCTTGACGATCTCCTGGAAGAGTATCTGTCCAATTTTCCCTGCGACAGGGTCTAGGCCCTTCATCCGTAACGAACCGGCTCCCGCGCAGGGGCCGGGAACAACATTTTGCGCACAGGATTTTTTTAAACCACATGACTTCAGTTATCATTCCCCGATCAGAACATTCCGTTTCCCGCCAAAACATCCATCCCGATGCGCTCAAGGTCATGTACCGTCTGGTGCGCAAGGGTTTTACCGCCTATCTGGTGGGCGGCGGGGTCCGCGACCTGCTGCTGGGACGCACGCCCAAGGATTTTGACGTCAGCACCAACGCAACGCCGAGCCAGATCAAGAAGATCTTCCAGAACTGCTTTCTGATCGGGCGGCGCTTTCGACTGGCCCACATCCGGTTCGACGATCACGTCATCGAGACCTCGACCTTCCGGCGTTGTCCGGATCAGGAAGAGGAGAACGGCGATGAAGATTTGTACATGTTTCGCGACAATTGCTACGGCACGCCCGAAGAGGACGCCCTGCGCCGCGATTTCACCATTAACGGCCTGTTCTACGAGGTCGAGCGTTTCTCCATCATCGACCACGTCGGGGGCCTAAGCGACATCGAGAACCGGCTCATCCGCTGCATCGGCGATCCCAATATCCGCTTCCGGGAAGATCCGGTACGCATGATCCGGGCCGTGCGCTTTGCCGCGCGCCTTGATTTCCACATCGAGCCCGCGACCTACAACGCCATCATGCGCCACCATGAGGAGATCCTCAAAGCCTCGCCGCCCCGGGTCTTCGAGGAATTGCAGAAGCTCTTTGCCTACGGAGCCGGAGAGAAGGCCTTTCGCCTGCTCTACAAGACCGGCCTTCTGCACAACCTGTTGCCCGAGATCGCGGATTTTCTCGATCACGACCACGGTCAGGACTCCTCGCTCTGGGCCTGGCTGGAACACATGGACAGCCGTATCCGGACTGTGGGCAAGGTCGAGCCGGTGCTGGTCTTCGCGGCCCTTTTCTCCGCCCCGGTGCAGCGCATCATGGCCAGATACGCGGCCGAGGGCGAGCGGGTGATTCATGGCGCGCTGCTGGAGGATCTTTTGCAGCCCATCTGCACGCGCATGAGCATGCCCAAATGGATGTGCGCGCGCATGATCCAGATCATGGCCAACCAGACCCGTTTCGAGCCCGACAAGCGCAAGCGCTTTTCCAAGCGCGGATTCGTGGCTCATGAGTGTTTCCCCGAAACCCTGGCCCTTTATCAGCTTGGCCTGCTGGTATCCGGTGCGGATCTTGGACCGGCGGAAATGTGGAGCAGCCTGCGCAGCGAAATGGAAGCCGAAAATCCCCAGGCCTTGCGCACGGATCCCCGGGGTCAGCAGGGCCGTCCGCCGCGCAAGCGACCGCCGCGCAGACGCCGCAGATGATCTCCCGCGAAATCCTGCCGACCTTTCCCACCTGCCCGGGCGTGTATCTGATGAAGAACGCCGCGGGCAGAATCGTTTATGTGGGCAAGGCCAAGCACCTGCGTCGCCGCCTGGCCTCCTATTTTCAGCCCGAGCACCGTCTGCCGCCCAAGGTGCGGATCATGATGCCGAAAGTCGAGAGCATCGATTTTTTGTGCACGGCCACGGAAAAGGAGGCGTTGCTGCTTGAGGCGAGCCTGATTAAGAAGCACCGTCCCAAATACAACATCGTTCTGCGCGACGACAAGGATTACGTCCTTTTCTGCCTGTCCCGGAATCATCCGTTTCCAGCCCTGCGTTTGACCCGCAAGGTGCTGCGCGACGGGTCCGTGTTTTTCGGTCCGTTCACTTCGGCCCTTGGCGCGCGTGAGACCAAGCGGGTCATCGATCGCCTTTTTCCGCTGCGCAAATGTCGGGACACGGTCTTTGCCAATCGCACCCGGCCCTGCCTGCAGTACCACATTGGGCGTTGTCTTGGGCCGTGCTGCCTGCCTGTTTCCGAAGAGGACTACCGGCAGGTCGTGCGCAGGGTCGAACTTTTCCTGTCCGGAAAGTCCGATGAGCTGATGGCCGGTCTGCACGCCCAGATGATGCGCCTGTCCGACGCCCTTGATTTCGAGGGCGCGGCCCGACTGCGCGACAGCATCCGCGCCCTACGCGAAACCGTGGAACGCCAGGCGGCGGTGCTCTCCGACGGGCGTGATCTGGACGTCATCGGCGTGCACGGCAACGAAAACGGCGCGGGGTTGGCCATTGTCTTCGTGCGCCAGGGCCGCATCATCGACGGCCAGAGCTTCTGGTTTGCGGACACGTCGGTGGAGACGCCGGAAGATCAGACCCGCCTGACGGATTCGTTTGTCATGCAGTACTACACCCCGGAGCGCTTCATTCCGGCCCGTATCATCACCGCCTTTGGCAGCCAGGACCCGGCCCTGGAAGACGCCCTGGCCGACATGCGTGGAGGCAAGGTCGGTCTGGCCAAGGCGCGCGGGGACCAGGAACGGCGGCTCATCGACATTGCCACGGCCAACGCCAAGGCCCAGGCGATCCGGCAACGACGCACCACGACGACCCCGGCCGAGCTGGCCCGCGCCCTGGGCATGGAAGGGGAGGTGGAACGGATCGAATGCGTGGATGCCTCGCACATCCAGGGCGAGGGCATGCGCGTGGGCATGGTCGTCTTTGTTGACGGCCGCGAGGAGAAGAGCGCCTACCGCACGTACTCCTTTCCGGAACTGGAAGGCACCGCCGATGACTATCTGGCCCTGGCCTCGTTTGTCGCCCGTCGTCTCAAGTCCGGCCCGCCCTGGCCGGACCTGCTTCTGATCGATGGGGGCAAGGGCCAGCTTGCCAGCGTGGAGAGGGCCCTGACCGAAAACGGGACGGTGGACATTCCCCTGGCCGCCATCGCCAAGGGCGAGAGCCGCCGGGCCGGGGAGCTGGGTGACGTCATATTCCGCCCGGGTCGCAAGAATCCCTTGGCCATTCGCCCCGGAAGCCCGGAGATGCTGCTTTTGCAGCACGTCCGCGACACCGCCCATCGTTATATCATCTCCCGCCTGCGCCGACACAAGCGCGCCGCGCAGCTCTCCTCGGAACTTGACAAGCTCCCGGGAGTCGGTCCCAAAACCGCCCGCCTGCTGTGGGAGCATTTCGACTCGGCCCTTGCCATGACCAAGGCCGGGGTCGAAGAGCTGGCTGCCTTGCCCGGCCTTGGTCCCAAGAAGGCCGAGGCGTTGCATGCCGCTCTGAAGTCTCTGATCAAAACGGACTAGAATTCTCTTTTTCTTTCCTAAACCGCCCGTCACGTCTGCATCCATCTCCTTCGCTTTGCATTCTTTTCACAATATCTATCTGCCTGGCGTACTTTATGGCATATTTCAGACTTTATAAGTCCGATTTATTTTCCACAATGAATCATGTGGTTGCCTGGAATGTATTTTATGGTACAGAATTGTCAGAAATGGATTTCTTGTTGGATTAGCACTTCAGACTTCATGGAGGGACTATGAATCAGACGTTATGGAAGGCAGTCCTTTGCGGCGCACTTGCCGTTTGTCTCTGGCCCCTGGGAGCTTTCGCCCAGTTGGCAAGCGACGACAGCGAAGCGCCGGGCCGGGCGCTGGCACGGCAGACCGTCAAGAATGACGCCCAGAAATGGATCACCACCGATCACTCCCAGCTTCCCATCCTGAAGCAGGAATTCACACGTCCCGAGGATGTGACCAAGGCCTGCCTGACCTGTCACAACCAGGCCGCCATGCAGCTGCACAAAACCATCCACTGGACCTGGAAGGACCCGGCCGATCCCAGCGGAGACACGGGCAAGGGCGGCATTTCGGTCAACAATTTCTGCATCAGCGTGGGTTCCAACGAGCCGCGCTGCACCTCCTGCCACATCGGTTACGGATGGAAAGACAAGAACTTCGATTTCAGCAAGGCCGAACTGGTGGACTGTCTTGTCTGCCACGAACAGACCGGCACCTATAAGAAATTTCCGACCAAGGCCGGATATCCCGTCACCAACGCGACCATGTTCGACGGCAAGACGGAGTTCCTGCCTCCGAATTACAATGCGGTGGCGCAGTCTGTGGGCCGTCCGGGTCGCGACAATTGCGGCACCTGCCATTTTTACGGGGGCGGCGGTGACGCGGTAAAGCACGGCGATCTGGACTCGTCCATGGCCATGCCCAACAAGCAGCTCGATGTGCACATGGGCACGGACGGGCAGAACTTTGACTGTAGCCGCTGTCATACCACCGATGCACACAACATCGCCGGCCGCATCTATGCCACTCCGGCCTCCACGGAACGCAAGAGCCTCCTGGAGGACGACCTGATGCCCAAGATCATGTGCGAATCCTGTCACGGCACCCAGCCGCACAAGACGAACCAGAAGGCCAACGATCACACCGACAAGGTCTCCTGTCAGGCGTGCCACATCCCGACGTATGCCCGCATCAACGCGACCAAGATGCATTGGGACTGGTCCGTGGCCGGTGACAAGAAACGCGAAGTGAAGAAGGACGAGTTCGGCAAGCCCGATTATGATCCCAAGAAGGGCTCCTTCATATGGGGTAAGAATATGGTCCCGCGTTACGAATGGTTCAACGGCTCCATCCGGGGCACCACGGCCCGGGATGTCATCGATCCGTCATCCACGGTGCGCGTCTCCTGGCCCATCGGCGACATAAGCGACCCCAACTCGCGCATTTTCCCTTTCAAGGTGCACACGGGCAAGACTCCTTACGACAAGGTCAACAAGACCATGGTCATTCCCAAGCTCTTCGGGCCCAAGGGATCGGGCGCATACTGGGCCGACTTCGACTGGAACAAGGCCATCGCGGTCGGACAGGAATACAACGAGCTTCCCTACAGCGGCGAATACGATTTCGTGGATACGGAATACGTCTTCCCCATTACTCACATGGTGGCGCCCAAGGAGCAGGCCGTGGCCTGCGTGGAATGTCATTCCAAGGGCGGCCGGCTTGACCACCTCGAAGGCTTTTACATGCCTGGCCGCGATTCGGTGCAACTGCTGAACATGGGCGGCTGGGCCCTGGTCGCGGCATCGGCCCTGGGTGTCGCCCTGCACGGTCTGGGGCGTTTCTTGAGCAGCGTCGGACGTCGCAAGGAGTAATGACATGAGCACAAAAAAGAAAATCTATCTGTACACGCGGTTCGAGCGATTCTGGCACTGGGTGCAGTCCCTGCTCATCTTCCTGCTCCTTTTGACCGGCTTCGAGGTCCACGGCAGCTTCAGCCTCTTCGGTTTCCAGAAAGCGGTCGAATACCATAACTTCCTGGGCCTGACCTGGGTCATCCTGTTCATCTTCATCGTTTTCTGGGTCGTGACCACGGGTGAATGGCGGCAGTACATCCCGACCACCAAGAAGCTCTTCGAGGTTATCGGCTACTACTCCTCGGGCATCTTCAAAGGACATCCCCATCCGGTCAAAAAGTCCAAGGAGGCCAAGCACAATCCGCTGCAACGCCTGACTTACCTGGGGCTCACCGCGATCCTTTTGACCCTTCAGATGGGCACGGGACTGCTGTATTATCTGTACAACGACTGGGCCATCTGGAACTGGACCTTCCTGGATCTGCGTCTGCTGGCGCTCATTCATCTGGCATGCGCTTTCGCAATCCTGGCCTTCATCATCATCCACGTCTACATGACTACCACCGGCCACACCCTGACCAGCCATATTTCAGCCATGTTCAGCGGCTGGGAAGAAGTGGAAGAGGGCGAGGTGGCGGACTGGGAAGTGCACGAAAAACGTTAAAGTTCTCCCTCCAAACGCAAAACCGCGGTCTGCCTGATGGCGGCCGCGGTTTTGCACTTTTTTGTTTTTGAAGATTCTTATGACAGGTTTTCAAAACGGTTGCCGACAATTCCCACGCAAGGGGCATAAATGCCACTGCGCCACGGCAACGAGCGGATGGCGCCGATTTTAATACCGCAAAATCGCGGCCAGTAACTCTGGCATGGGCATTTCATTCCGTGGCAGCGCATATATCACCGCCCCCTTGGTCAATGCCTGGACCGCCGCGAGATCAAGCAGGTCTCCGTCGTCGCCGGTCTGGGAGTCGTGAATCTCTGCCAGTTCCGACTGTGGGTCATATGAGCCCCACACCTGGACGCCTACAGCCACAAACAAGACTTCGATCCGTCCTTGATGGGCGTAAGCCAGGGTCCGGGACAAATCCGTGCATGTCTTCCCGCTACCTTCCAGCTGGCGAAAACGCGCGACAGCCTCGTCCCGACTCTTTTTGAAGAACGGCTCGACCAACACCCAAGCCTGGGCGTGCAATTCTTCGGACTTCAACTTGTCTGCATTGCCCGAAATTCCTGATTCAATCAGATTTTCAAGGGTGTTTGCTTCCCTGTAAATGGAAAACAGGGAGTCAACTCCGGCCAGCACGAGAGGGGCGCGCACGTCTACAACAAGCTCTTTTACCCTGTCATCGATCATGCGAAACCAGCGCGACATCCTGATTTTTGTCTCGTTGCCAGCGTCCTGGCCATGAAAAACCGCTGACCGTGCGTCGGAGCCGGTTCCTGAAGGAGTGCCCGTATGGAACTGCAATTGCTTGTCAGTTGCGCCGTCCGGGATGGTTTCTTCGAGGTTTTGCGGCAGGTCGCCGAGGTCGACGTCATCGATGCTATGTTGCGTGCACTCCAGGAGACGGACGTTGTTCCGGCTGAGCGTCAGCACATAAAAAACACCGTCTGCGGCCTGTATGGGCAAGAGTGGTTTGACATGAAATCGTTTGGAAACAACCGTCAGCTCTTCAAAAGTCAACGGCAGCCTGAAAAAGCGAAATTTCTCGGCTGAAAAAAACATGGCCAAGCCATCGCTTTGGTGATCCCAAAATGATCGATCCTGAATCAGGGCTTCCGGTTCCGCGAGCATCTTCCGTCTTTCCGCATTTTCGACCCCATTTTCGGCGAGTATCTTTTCTGCTTTTCGCAAAAGATTTTTGAAACGGATCGAGTTCTGTTCTGTTTCTCTCCCGGCTCGAAATGTCGGCAAGAAAAGAGAAACACACCAGCTTGAATTTTCATTCAAAAATAAACTCTGCAAATCATCGTGCAGTATTCTATCCATGAGTACCTCGCTCAAGTTTGTAGTTTATATCTCGATAAAAATAAATATATCCACTCAAATACCATCTCAAGAATACTCTTTTCAATCAGCCGAATATGTCAAATATATTAAAACTAATGTCAGAATACACGTCATTATTTGTTTTGGCAACGTTCGTTTGTTAAATTTGCTTCAATCAATCGAATATTTCCGGCGAAGGCCCGGACAGCCTTGCCATAATGCGGAGCTTAGTCATCCTCGCTATCCTGTCCCTAGCCACGGGCAGCATGATGATCTCAGTCTCGCGGAGCCTTGAAAAAAATCAAAAACAAGAGAGCGGTGTAGAATAATACGATATTCAGAAAGAGTTTCTCGACAATGCGCTGGTAGCTTTGCAAGACGGATTAAATTGTGTTATCCGCTAATTATGCCTTAACTTTATTGACGAATTTCGAATTCACATGTCTCGAGCAGAATCGCCCCCATCTTCCTCCAGAAAATCATTTCATCGTCAATTGCATATGATTGAATCAGATATGATGCCAAATGCGATCGTAATCTGTTGTCATCAAATGAGTTTTTAATTTTTAATTGATATGATATAGACTAATGTTATTTATAAGAATTTTTCAGAGCGTGTCCGTAGATTTATGCATTAACGGAGTCATCATCGGTCGCTCAAAACCAAGGAGGAAAGACATGAGTATGAAAGAAGCCTATGTGAAGAAGCTGCAGAGCAAGATGGACGAGTGGAATGCTGAAATCGACAAGCTCAAAGCCAAGGCTGATTCTGCAGATGCCGATGTTCAGTTGGAATATTATAAAAAAATTGAAGAGCTGCGGAAGATGCAGAATGATGCAAATCAAAAGCTTGATGAACTAAAAGAAGCCAGCGATGGCGCCTGGGAAGATCTCAAGGCTGGCGTTGACAACGCATGGGATTCTCTCAGTAGTTCCTTCAAGTCGGCTGCATCACATTTTCGTTGATAATGATGAAACCGAACAAATCTCAAACCATAGCCAGGAGACAAGTTATGCGAAAAAACACATTAATTATCACTATGATCGCAGTGTTGATGCTCTGTTTTATCCCGACTTCACAAGCGAAAGCCGGTAATGACACGGTCACATCCCAGGATGTCAAAGCGGAAACGAAGGAAATGATCAATACCCTTCAGCAATACACCGTCGATCAGCGCGATCAGGCAATGAAAAAGGCCGAACAGGCAATGGATACTATTGATGCGCGGATTGACGAACTGGAAAGCCGTGTTGACAACAACTGGGACAAGATGACCCAGGCGGCCCGCGAGGAAGCCAGGGCTAATCTGAAGGCTTTGCGCCAGCAGAGAAACGAGCTGTCCGAATGGTATGGAAGTTTCAAGAACAGTTCTGCAGATGCTTGGGAACAGATGAAAAATGGATTTTCAGACGCCTATCAGGCGCTGAGCGATTCTTGGGAAAAAGCCAAAAGCGAATATGATGCAGAGAAGAAGTAATCCATCTTGAGGTATTTTGCCTAAAATACCAGTTGAATAATGTGAGTACAATCGGCCCGGAAATGCGCCGATTGTACTCTTTTTGGTATTTGTCATGAATATACAAATGGGAAAATGCATTGGTATTGATTGTTGACGCCTTTCATACCACCCAGATTGACCAAAAACTTCTGGCGAACGGGAGCGTGGCTTGGGGGCAAGATTTCAGTTGCCGGAGCATGGCTCAAGGGCCTTTGTCAAATTCGATGATGCGCGGAAAATTCTGCGCATCTCCCGGTTTTGCCTGGTGGAGCAGGGGGCTGTCCTCGCTGAGTCGGCCTCCCATGTTGTAACTGAACGCCGTAACGGGCTCGTGCCGCAGCCAGTAGCCGCTATAGACGGCACCGCTTTGATCGTAGGCGGAGTGGAAGTGCAGGTACTCCTCCTGCGGGGTGGGCCTTTGCTGCACCCAAGCCGGCGGGGCGTCGGCAAAAAAGAGGGGTGTAATCCGCTGCTCGCTGCGCGGTAGCTGGCGAACTCTCTCCAGGGTGGAGAGCACCGCCTCGCCTCTGTAGAGCAGGGTGCCATCCGGCAATTGGTCGGTATAGAATTGCCCCTCGTTGTAACAGACAAACGTCAGTCTGGTGACGTCATCCCCCTGCTGCGGCTTGAAGTAATAGCCGATGAAAGGACCGAACGACAGGCTCTGTCCCTGGTGGATGAATTCCAGCTGCGCATAGTATCCGCGCGGTGGTGTCAGACCCGCAGCCAGAATCTGGCTGGATACAGACAGCATCAGCAGGAGGCAGGCGCTTATCGTGAAGTTACGCATCCTGATGTCTCCACAGCCGTCCGATCAGCCAGACACCGACGCCGAAAAGGACGATCAGGAAGCCGAGGGCTGCTGCCGGGTGCCCAAACCAGTCTGTGAGTGTCAGCTGGCCCTTGTTGGTCGGCATGTAGAGGATCGGAATGAGGCTTTCGTGCAGGTGGGCAAAGGCAGCGGCGCCGGCCAGTCCACCGAGAAGGGTGAAGATGGCATCCATGCGGCCTTCACCCGCGGCTGCCCAGCAGGTGCCGGGGCAGTACCCGGAGATTCCCCAGCCGATACCGAAGATGACGCCCCCAAGGCCGGTGCCTACCAGACTGATCGGCAAGACGCGGGTGACGGCGCCACCTGCTGCATCGAGGAAAAACAGGCCGGTGGCGGAAAAGATTACCACCAAGAGCATGAACTGGGGGATGTACGGTTCCTGCATCAGGTGCGCCAGCGCCATCTTCTGGGGATTCGTCGCCCCAACGCGCTGAATGACAAAGCCGAACGCCGTGCCGGCGAAGAGTCCGAGCCATATGTCCATCATGATGAGGTCCTCCTGCGTTTGTAGAGCAGTCGTGCGGTCAACATGGCGACGGCGAAGATGACAACGCCGAAATAGAGGCCGCTGAGGGAGAGCTGGGTCGCCCCGGAAAGAAACAGCCCAAGGGTACAGCCGCCCGCCAGGCGTGCCCCGAAAAGGATCAGGAAGCCGCCGAGAAAGGCGCTGCCGAAACGCTTGAATCGTCCGGCCCCGAAGCGTTCCCGCCAGATTTGCGGTACGTCTTCGATTTCACGGCTGAAGGTGCGACCGCCGATAAAGCCGCCGAGCGCCATGCCCAGAACAAAGACCATCAGCCACGACCCGGGCCCCGGCATCATCCGGTAATGCGCCTTGCCGGCGGCATATTCAGGCGCGAACTGCATAAAAAATCCTTTGAGGGTGGTTACAAATCCGCTGGAGGAAGCAGGCGGGCCGAAGCTGGCGAAGATGAACAGCATGATTCCGGCCAGGGCAATGGCGCTTGGCAGGATAGGCCAGTAAGGAGCGTTGCTCTGTTTCGTGGGTTCCATGGCTTAACCTCCACAGGAAATATATTTTTTGCCGCCGGTGGAGTCGGCAGAAGCGTCGGGAGTAACCTCTTGCGAAGTCTGTCCGGTCGCAGCCCCGGGCTCCGTCTTTCGGCCTGCTGATTCTGACGGATTCCTTTTGCCGGGCGTTGGCAATGCCTGTCCGGACATCTGCCGGGGATTGGTTTCCGTCGGATAGTAGCGCTCCGGCCGTCCCCAGCCATACCAGGAATTGTCGTACAACTGCACGTCTTCAAAGCCCATCAGGCGCAGTATGAAGTAACTGAAAGAGCCGCGACGACCGGAATGGCAGTAGACGATCACCGCTTTGTCCGGATCAAGACCGCGGTAGAGCTCGGCCAGTTCGGCGTAGCTTTTGATCGCCTTGCCTTGCTTGTCGACCCAGTTGCTTTCGTAGTTGATATTGTAGGCTCCGGGAATATGCCCGGCTTTCAGCGGTGTCCCGTCGAGTCCGGTATTGAGGGCTTTGCCCAGGTATTCTTCTTCGGAGCGAACGTCGATCAGTTGGTAGTAGGGATCGCCAAGGCGCGGGGAAATGAAGGCCTCGTCGGTGATTTTTCGCGTGTCTATCTCTTTGGCCGGAGCCTGGTAGAGGAGTGGTTCGCGCTGCGCTGGACTGTTGACGACCTCGCCGCCTGCGTCCAGCCAGCCATCGATGCCCCGTTCGAGGATGGCCATTTTCTTGTGGCCGAGAAGGTCCAGAATCCAGAACAGATATGATGCTGTGGCCCCGCCATCTCGGGCCGCCGCGTCATACAGCACGAGCTGGTCGTTACGGAAGATTCCATGCTGCCCGAGGATTTTCTGTGCCTCCGCAGTGCCAATAAAGGTGCCGCCGATATTGGTCGCCGAATAATCCTGGCGGAACAATGACCAGGGCAAACGGATCGCCCCAGGTATCATCTTGCCATCGAAATGCTCGTCGTTGCGGACGTCGATAATCACCACCGGTTCGCCCTGGATGCGTTGCCGCAACTGGTCTGCGGTGATCAGGTACGAGCTGCTTGGATAGGCGGGCGCCTTGGTGGTCTCCACTGCGGCAAATGCCCAGCTCACGCCGAGCAGCAACACTACGGCGATCAGCAGGTATCGGACTGAGTGGGGTTTCTGCATGACATCC
The DNA here is from genome assembly GCF_900114115.1 of Desulfomicrobium apsheronum. Taxonomy (NCBI): domain Bacteria; kingdom Pseudomonadati; phylum Thermodesulfobacteriota; class Desulfovibrionia; order Desulfovibrionales; family Desulfomicrobiaceae; genus Desulfomicrobium; species Desulfomicrobium apsheronum. Next base: position 105,017 of record NZ_FORX01000012.1, read on the forward strand.
TCCTTGGAGTCAGAAGGTTTTTTTTCGCATGACAGGCAGGCAGAGCTAAATCAAATTTCAATTAAAAATATTGCCTTGCCCATATGTCGCGATGAGTTTTAATTTTATCATTGCATATGCTCATCGAAAAGGCAAACTATCGAAGGAATAGGCTCATTAAATCGATATATCATCCGTATTGGCTGAAATTTTTTTGATTATTTATTATTATCTAGTATATGTTTAAGTAGATAGAATAATTCTTATATCCTCCAATGTCTGGTCTTGCGATATCTTCAAAAAATTATAAGTAAATATTTGATCATTTTTGTCGAATATGCGCAGGCTTCAGGCTGCTGTGATCGAAATCAATCATCAAATTATCAGCCGGATCGACCATGACCACCACCGGCCACACCCTGATCATCCATATTTCAGCCATGTTCAGCGGCTGGGAAGAAGTGGAAGAGGGCGAGATGGCGGACTGGGAGAAGCACGAAAACGATAGAATTCTCCCTCGAAACGCAAAATCGCGGTCTGCTTGGTGGCAGCCGCGATTTTGTACGTATTTATCAATGGGCGGGGCAAATTTGTGTACGAGAACGTATCCCGACCGCCTTGCCTGTATGGCCGGAAATGGGCAGAAAATTCAACAAAGAAATTCACTTCAGGATCAGGCCGATATAGAGAGTTTGTTGAGCGACCTGTACGAATTCAACAGGAAATTGAAGCTCTACAAACTGCGCTAGTCTGAAAAATCAGATCATTCCCGTCTTCTTGAGCGCCGTGGCCGCGAACACGCCGCCCACCGCGCCGCCCACGGCCTGGATCACGTTGGGCAAAATCTCCGCCACCGCGCCCTGCAGGCCGATGTTGGGCATCAGCGTCTCTCCGATGAAATAGGCTCCGACCATGGCCAGTCCGCCAAGCCCGAGCATGATGTAGCGGGCGGTTCCCGTCCTGCTTGCGGCCACCGCCGCCAGCGCTCCTTCCGCGCCCTTGGCGACAAGGGTCAGTGGGGCGAAGACCGCGAATCCGCCCAGGATGTCGGCCAAGGCCGAACCGATGCCGCAGGCGGCCAGCGCCCAGATCACGCCCTGTCTCGGGTTCATGAAGCCAAGGACCAGTCCGCCGAAGACCACGGCCACATCGCCCACGTTGAAATACCCCCGGCTTGGCAGCGGGATGCGCACGAAGAGGGTGGTCAGACAGGTCAGGGCCACGATGGACAGGGCGGCGATCTTGATATTTTTCATTTCTCTTTCCTCAGGTATCTGGTGCGGTGGTCAAACAGGGCCTGGGTCTTTTCGGCCTGGTCGTAAATGCTGATGTAGGCGGCCACGATGACTGCGCAAAGTCGCTGGAACCTGCTCCAGCGGCGGCCGTCGAAGTGCGGGGTCAGGTCCATGAAAAAACGGTAGCGGTGCAAGAGGGGAGTACATTTTTCCATCACGGCCTTCAAGACGATGGCGTTGCGCCGCCCTCCCGCGCCAAGCGGGAGATGGACGAGGTCGCGAAAGGTGATGGCCTCAAGGCCGATCTTCACCGCCAGGAAGGAGTTGGGAAAGACCACGGCTTTTATGAGTGAATCATGAATCCAGTCGTTGCGGCCAAGCAGTTCGGCCCATTGAAAAATCGCGCCGAAAAGGATCAGGGACAGTACGAACGGCAGAATGAACCACACGGCCTGCATGGTTCCCTTAAGGCCATTCCTCCAGACGCTGACAGCCAGGAAGGCAAGCAGCAGCCCAGCCTGCAAATCCACCTGCTCATATCCGGCGCCGAAGACGAAAAAGCGGAAATAGGCCCCGAGCAGGCCGAAGATGGCGAGCAGTTTCAACGTGGCCATAGCTGCGTGATCCTCAGGTTGACGTCCGTACCCTGCTGCCTGTCAAAATGCAGTTCGAAGCCGTGGGAAAATTCGGCGCATCTCTCGCGACGCGGCAGATGCGAGACCTGCACGACCCAGTTGAATCCGGGCAGGTTCAGGGCCTGCATTTGTTCATCGCTGACGTATTTATCGAATTCATCGAGGATGATGAGCTCCCGGCATCCGCTGGTCCTGACCCAGGCCACGGCCATGTCCGCCAGGGTTTCGGGGACGTCGTGCCCCAGCAGAGCCAGCGTGGTGCGAATGGTGTTTTGCTGCAGGTCCATGTCCTGGGCCAGGTAGAGCAGACTGTGCTTTTTGCGCAGCCCCGGGATGAGGACATGTTCCACAAAGGTGCTCTTGCCCGCGCCGTTGTCGCCGCTCAGATACAGGCAGCTGTGCCTCGGCACTGCAAGCGGGCGGTCCAGGATGAAACTGAGCCCCGCGTGCGGGACGGGATATGTCTGGGCGGCAAGTTCAAGCATGATTGACCACGGGTTTGGGTCCTTCTTCGGTCAGGAAAAATATCGAGGCGTCCGGAATAAGGGCGGCAAACCTGTCCAGAAGCAGTTCTCGGTTGCGTTGGGACAGGGTCTCAAGCACATGGACCAGCAGGATGGAGAGCCTTTCTTTTGGCAGCAGGTGCATGAGCAGCAGACAGCAGATGATGCTCTGCTCGCCCCCCGAATAGGACGAAAGCCTGCGGCCGCGCTCCAGTTGCAAACCAAAAAGCGAACACTCCCGGGCGATGTCGGAAAACAGTCCGTCGTCCGCTCCCAGGAGCAGGATTTCATCCTCCAGCGTGGTGCCCACAAAGAGATTGTGCGTGTCGATGACACAATGGTCACGGCCATATTCCGCAAGGGTAGCGAAGCTCATGGGTGCTCCCGTTGGCAGGCGGGCCTTGTTTTGCTTGACTGGGGCGGGCGGTGGTGCAAAAGAGTTGTCCCATGATAAAATACAGTATCGAATGCTGGCTCTACAACGATCTGGAAGACCGGTTCCTGCTGCTGCGCTGCCCCGTGACTCATCGCCACGACGAATACTGGCAACCCGTGACCGGGGGCCGTGGCCCCGACGAGCCCTGCACCGAGGCCTGCCTGCGTGAAGTCCTGGAGGAGACGGGCGTTACGCTGAGCGAGGAGCAGCTTGAAGTCGTCATTCCGGAATTTTCTTTTTGCATCCCCGACGCGCGCATCGAGTTGCGCAAGCCCATCTATCTGGCTCGCGTCAGGATCGAACAGGTGGTCCTCTCCGCAGAACACATCGGTTATTACTGGTTTGACGCGCGGGATGTCGATGCCAATCTGCACTGGGATTCCAACCGGGAATCGTTTCGTCAGGTTCTGGTCCACACCCGTTCCTAATTGCCCTTCGCTTTCGACAGGGCCTCCAGATACGTGACGATCTCCGGTGCATCCCACTGGGCGATGCCCGTATGACCGAATACCACCCGGCCTGTGCGGTCGAAGATGTATGTCGTCGGCAATCCTTCGGGATCAAGCTCCGGCGGCACGGGCGAGGTGAAGACGTAGAGGGGCATGGTCAGGGATTTTGCCAGTGGGTCCCGGCGTACTTCCTCAAGGGTTTCCTTGCTGATGCAGAGCACTTGAACCCGGTCATTGTCCTGAAATTTCTTCCACAAATTCTCCAGAAAAGGCATCTCCGCCCGGCACGGCGGGCACCAGGTGGCCCACAGATTGATGACCACGACCTTGTCGCGCAAGTCCTCAAGGGCAAAGCTTTTCCCCTCAAGATCGGAAAAAGTCCCGCGCAGGTCGCCAAGAAGGGTCATGCGCGGCAGGGCTGGGGCCTCATCGGCCGAGTTGACGCCACTCACCAGCAGCATGGCCGCTCCGGCCTCCAGCAGCAGCAACAGCAGGACCGAGCACAAAAATCCGGCAATGGGTTTGCTTGCGATGCTTTTCATGCGTCTCCGGGGTCAGCCAAGACCAAGGCTTGATTTGAGGGTCTGGATTTCGGCGTCGGTCAGGGCGCGCCATTTTCCGGGTTCAAGGCTCCCCAAGTGCAACGGTCCAAGTTCGACGCGGCGCAGGCGCAGGATGGTCAGCCCCAGATCGCGGCACATGCGACGGATCTGGCGGTTCACTCCCTGGCGCAGGGTCATGCGCATGAGCGTCGCCCCATTGGCGTCCAGGGTCGTCTCGACCTCCACCGGAGCCAGCCGTTCCCCTTCCTGCAGGCGCATGCCCTGGCGCATGATGTTCAGGGATTTTTCCGTCACCGCCTCGCGCACCAGCACCTCGTATTTCTTGGCGTGCTCGTAGCTGGGGTGTGTCAGGCGCAGGGTGACCTCGCCGTCATTGGTCAGGAGCAGCAGGCCCTCGGACATGTAATCGAGGCGTCCCACGGGAAAGAGCCGCTGCGTGCGAAGCTCTTCGGGCAGCAGATCGACGACGGTCTTGCGACCCTGGGGATCGTTGACCGTGGTCACGGTGTGCACGGGCTTGTGCAGCATGATGTAGGAGCAGGATGCGTCCTGCTTGGCCATGACCACAGCTCCGTCAAGGAGCACCGTGTCCTGGCCGGGGATGACCCTGGTTCCGGGTTCGCGCTGGATGAGTCCATTCACGCAGACTCGTCCACTCTGGATCAGGGCGTCGGCTCCACGGCGGGAGGCCAAGCCGGCATCGGCAATGTATTTGTTCAAACGAACGGGGCTGTTTTCTGGCATGGGCGAACAAATAGGAAGATCGTGGGCACAGGGCAAGCAAAAAGGCGCGTCGGCGCTAAAAACCAGGGGCTCCATGCGGAGCCCGTGTATCCGATGTGTCAGGGAACAGCCACGAATCTGGCCAAAGGCGCCATGCGGGCCTTGTGCAGGGCCAGAGTTTTTCCATCGCAAGCGAAATTGTCCGTCATGGCCAGCATCTCGAAGAACTCCTGCTCCATATCCATGTCCGGACAAGCCATCATGGTGCTGGCCAAGTTCGTGAAGCGGATACGGTTGCCGGCCTTCAGTTCATAGGGGCCGCTGATGCTGTTGCAACCGCCGAAGCCCGAGATGCGCCCCTCCTTGGAATGAAGGTGGATGAACGGAAAACGTTCACTCTCCGTCACGGGTTTTCCAAAAAGTTCCACCAATCTCCAGCGGGTGTCCAGAATGCACTTGCCCGTCAGGTCCAAAGTGGTGGCGGTCTGTTTGCGCAGCAGGTAGTTTTCGGCCAGGTCGCCGGTGATGACCTGGCCGGTCATGTCGAGATGGAACAGGACGTTTTCGCCGACCTTGTAGGAGGAGGACTTGTCGTCGTCCAGAATGATGGCGGCTCCGTCGGGGCTCCAGGAAAAAACGCCCTTTTGTTCAAAGGTCCCGTCCTTTTTGTCCAGGTAACGGGTCACGAGAACATAGGTCTGATCCGGGTTCAAGGTCATGGTGGTGTGGATGCCGGGGCAATCGGCGCAGGGCAGGGTGCCAACGTATATTCCGGCCCAATCCAGTGAATCGCGGCTGGAATGGACACCGTGCGCATGCATGCAGCCGAGCAGCGCCGTGCAGGCGAAAATTGTCATCAGGATCAGTTTTTTCATTGTCTTTTCCTATTGTTTCGGAGGCAACGCGGTCGCAATGCCTTCCTCTTCCTGCTTGTCCGGGCCGCGTGTGATGCACAGGTCGTGGATCAGGCCGTTCGAAATGGAATAGATCCAACCATGCAGATAAAGGTTGCGGCCGCGTTGCCACGCCTTGCGCACGATGCTGTTCAAGGCCAGATTGCGGATTTGCAGTTTGACGTTGAGTTCGCACATGTCGTCGAGGTTCGGCCGCCCCTTGCGTTCCATCAGGTCATGCACGTTCTCCAGCCAATGGGCCAAAAGGCCCGGGGTCTGGTCTTTCATGACCGCCTCGATACCGCCGCAGCCGTAATGGCCGCAGACAATGATGTGCTTCACCTTGAGTACGTCGATGGCGTACTGCAGGACGCACATCAGGTTTATGTCGGTATTTATGACCTGGTTGGAGATGTTACGGTGCACGAAGACCTCGCCGGGCATGACGCCGATGAGCTGGTCGGCGGGCACCCGGCTGTCGGAACAGCCTATCCACAGAAATTTGGGCCTGTGCTGGTTCTCCAGCTTGCGGAAGAAGCCGGGAATGTTCTTTTCGACGTTCTGGGCCCATATCTTGTTGTTATCGAGCAGTTTGCTGATTTCTTTCATTTTTCGTCCTGTCGAAGGGTTTGGGTGTCACATGTAACTATCCATTTAGGGTCAGACGCGCAACGCTTCGTCTCGGGGCTGAAATGCGTGGCCGTGACCCTACCCATGCGCATCGCATCCGCCATTGGCGAGGATGCGACGGAGTATTCGAGCATCTGGTATTATTGTCAGGCCGAAAAAAAGCCTCCCCTGGAAAGAGGAGGCTTCAAGTGCCTGCGGGAGGCCATGCCGATGGTAGACTGTCATTTGAAGTCAAAAAGGCATGGATTCCCGCCTTCGCGGGAATGACGCTGATGCGAGGCGCGCCAGCTGTGCATCATACCGCGAAACAGGGTCCATCAGGATCAGCGTGGCCCCTGCCTTTTGTGAAACCTTGAAACGGCTGTTCACGTTTCGCACGTTGACCGCGAAACAACAATGTCATCCCCGCGAAGGCGGGGATCCACGCCTTTCAACCGCGCCTTCTCTTCGGCAGGATGCCTTCAGCCCATCCGCATCAGTCCGCCAGGACGAATTTGCCGTCCCTGACCTGGACCATGACCATGGAGTCCACGTCCAGGCCGTTGTGATCCTCGGGGGTCAGGTTGTAGACTCCCGAGATGCCGACGTAATTCTGCGTGCTTTCGATGGCCGCGCGCAGGGCCTCGGGTTCGGTGCCGGCCTTCTCGATGCCCTTGGCGATGAGCATGATGGCGTCCCATGCGTAGCCCGAATGGGTGTTGATGGGGAACTGCTTGTCGTACCCCTTCTCGATGTACAGCTTTACGAATTCCTGGATACCGGCCTTCTGCGAATCCGTGTCCGGCAGCTCGTCCACGACCATGAGCTTGGTGGCGGGCATGCGGTTGCCTTCGCTCGCCGGACCGGCCAGCTCGATGTACTTGGGATCAGGCAGGCCGTGACACTGGAAGAGGGGTAGGTCGATGCCGAGCTGGGCCACGTTCTTGGCGCTGATGGCGCCGGCCGGACCGGTGGTCCAGACCACGAGGGCCAGGGGGCCTGCGTTCTTGGCCTTGGTCAGCTGGGCGGTCATGTCGGTGTCGCGGGCGCCGAAGGATTCTTTGATGAGGATCTCGATGCCGAATTCCGGGGCAAGTTGTTCCATCCAGCGCATGCCGTCCTTTCCGAAGCCGTCATCGGCCGAGAGCAGGGCGATCTTGGTCAGGCCCTTGTCTTTGAGATAGGTGAAGAGGCGCTCAACCGCGATCTTGGAGCGTTGGGGCGATTTGAAGACCCAGTCGAAGGGGCCGAACTTGCCGCCCATGATGACCGGATCACCGCCGACGGTCATGACGATGGGGATCTTGGCGGAGTGTACGATTTTCTTCACGTTCATGCCCGTGTCGGTCAGGGTCGGTCCGATCAGGGCCACGACCTTGTCCTTGTAGATGAACTTGGTGGCGATATTGGCGGATTTGGCCGGATCTCCCTCGGTGTCGGCGATGATCAGCTCGATCATTTTGCCGTTTATCCCGCCTTCGGCGTTGATCTTGTCGACGAGCATCTCGGCGACCAGCTTGCTGGGAGTGCCGATGAAGGACGCCCGGCCCGACAGGTCGAAAAATGCGCCCAGCTTGATGGTGTCCTCGGCCAGGGCCGGGGAAGCCAGCAGCATGAGACAGCTCAGGAAACCGAAAATCTTGCGCATGTCATTTTCTCCTCTTCAGATTGATTGAGGCCGTGATGGCCCGGTCTTGAATGACTGACGAAAATTCAAATCCGCAGGCCGCTTAAAAAATAGTGAGATGCAAGGAAACGAAAAAAGCTAGGACGCGCAGTGTATTGCGCATACATAAGCGGTCTGGCTTTTTTTGCTGACGCAGCAGATCGCTGTTTTTTAAGCGGCCTGCTAAAATCAAACGATCTCGTCCTGAATCCGGCTGTCAAAAACCCGTTGGCTCTTGCGTTCCGAGCGGGGCAGACTGCCGTAGTCCACCGGCTCCAGGTCCACCGTGACCATGAGCTGTTTCTTTATCTGATGTCCAGCCTCATGCGCCAGCTCCGGTCCGCGGCCCGCAGGCACGCCCTCGGCGCGTTCGATCACGAGGCGCAGACTGTCGCGGCCGCCGTCGTCGCGGGTCAGGTGGATCTGGTATTCAGAGCCAAGGCCGGGCACCGCCGAAAGGATGGTGTCGATGGAGCTGGGGTAGATGTTTACGCCCCTGAACTTGATGGTGTCGTCGGAGCGGCCCTTGATGCGCGAATGCCTGGGCATGATGCTGCCGCAGGTGCAGGGGTCCGGGATGATGCGCGTGATGTCGCGGGTGCGGTAGCGGATCAGCGGCGAGCCTTCCTTGCACAGGGTGGTGATGACCATCTCGCCCCATTCGCCGTCGGGCAGGGGCCTTAGCGTTTCAGGATCGAGGATTTCCATCAGGTAGTAGTCGCTCCAGTAATGGATGCAGTCGTGATCAGAACATTCGATGCCCGCGCCCGGCCCGTAGAGCTCGGTCAGGCCGGTGATGTCGAAAAGCTCGGCCCCGCCGAAGAGTTCGGAGATCTTCTTGCGCATGGAGCGGCTGGAGCGCTCGGAACCGTAGATGATCTTTCTGACCGCGATTTTGTCCGCGATGCCGCGCTTGTGGATCTCCTCGGCCATGAGCAGCGCCATGGAGGCTGTGGAGCAGAAGACCGTGGACTGAAAGTCGAGCAGGAACTGGATGTGCATGTCGATGTTGCCGGGACCTACCGGCACGGCCATGGCGCCGACCTTTTCACAGCCGAGCTGAAAGCCCATGCCCGCCGTCCAGACTCCGTAGCCCACGGCGATCTGGACCCGGTCTAAGGAATTGACCCCCGCGCTCTGGTAGCAGCGGGCGAACATGTCGGTCCAGTCGTCGAGATCCTTTTGCGTGTAGCAGAGCACCTTGCGCTTGCCCGTGGTCCCGGAGCTGGCATGCACGCGCACAAGCTGCTCGAAGGGCACGCTTTTAAGCGGGAAGGGATAGCCGTCGCGCAGATCGTCGGTGGTCGTGAAGGGCAGGCGTTGCAGATCGTCAAGGCTCTGGATCGAATCGGGCGTGATCCCGGCCGCCTCAAGCTTGGCGCGGTAGGCCGGAGAGCCCTCGAAGGCATGGCGCACCGTCCATTTGAGGCCCTTGAGCTGATGGGCCTTGAGTTCGTCCGTAGAGTTAAAGGAGGGCATGAAGTTTTTGTGCATGGGAGGTTTCTCCAGACGGATATTGGTCAGCCCGGCCGCACCCAGGCGGCTGGCGGAAGGGTTGTCGTGACTGGCTGCGCCCAGGAAGGCGGCGCGCAGGGACGGGTCCAGGAGCAGGTCGCGACTCTTGCCCTGCTCGACAATGCCGCCCCCGGCCAGAAGATAGGCCGTGTCCGAGGCGGACAGGGCGCGGGCGGCGTTCTGCTCGACGATGAAGATGGTTGTGCCCGCGCGGGCCAGCTGGTGGATGATGGAAAAGATTTCGTCGGTGATGAGCGGGGCCAGGCCCAGACTCGGCTCGTCCAGAAGCAGCAGGCGCGGCGCGGCCATCAGCGCCCGGCCCATGGCCAGCATCTGCTGTTCGCCGCCGGACAGGGTTCCGGCTAGCTGCTGCCGTCGTTCCTTGAGCTTTGGAAAGCGGGCGAAAATCTCTTCCATGCGCCGGGTTTCCTCGGCCTTGGCCAGATTCAGGGGGATGGCTCCGAGTTGCAGGTTTTCAAGCACCGAGAGCTGGGCGAACACTTCGCGCCCTTCGGGAGACAGGGCCAGCCCATGACGAACCATGCGCGCCGGGCTTGAGCCGGTCACGGTCTTGCCGTCGAGGAGGATCTCTCCGCCCGTTGGTTTGACCAGGCCCATCACGCATTTGAGCAGGGTGCTCTTGCCCGCCCCGTTGGCCCCGACCAGGGCCACGGTCTGTCCGGCCGCGACCTCCATGTCGATACCGAACAGGGCCTGGGCCGCGCCGTAGTGCGCCGTCAGATTTTTTATGGTCAGCATCAGGCCGTGGCCTCCATTCTTCCAAGATAGGCTTCAAGCACCAGCGGGTTGCGGCGGACTTCGTCGGCCGTGCCCGTGGCGATGCAGCATCCGCTGTCCAGGACCACCACCAGATCGGCTATGTTCATGACCAGATCCATGTCGTGTTCGACCAGTAAAATGGTGTGCCCCGCGCGGCGCAGGTTTCGAAGCTGCTCGCCCACGGCTGCGGTTTCCTCGGCGTTCAGCCCGGCCACGGGTTCGTCCAGGAGCAACAGCTTCGGCCTGCCCACAATGGCCCGCGCCAGCTCGACCCGTTTTTTGTCGCCGTAAGCCAGCACTCCGGCGGGCCAGCCCGCCTTGTCCGCCAGTCCGAACTGGTCCAGCGCCTCAAGGGCTCTGAGCCGCAGCCGTCGCTCGCGGTGCCGCAGGTAGGGCAGGCGCAGCATGGCCATGATCATGGACTCGCCGCCTTCTCGGGTCAGGCCGGTCAGCACGTTGTCCAGCACCGAAAGGCGCGGGAAAAGGCGCAGATTCTGAAAGGTACGGTGAATGCCCAGACGTGTGATGCGGTGCGCCGGAAGCCCCGCGATTTCCTGATCCATGAAGCGGATGGATCCGTTCGTGGGGGAGAGCACGCCGGTCATGCAGTTGATGAGCGTGCTCTTGCCCGCGCCGTTGGGGCCGATGAGTGCGGTCAGCTGGCCGGCGGGTACGCTCATGCATACGTCCTGCAGGGCGGGCAGGCCCCCGAAGAATTTGCTCAAACCGTCAAGCCGCAGCATGGTCGCGCCTCCACAGGGCCATCCGCACCCGGATCATGTCGGTCAGGCCCGTGATCAGGCCCTGGGGCAAAAACATGAGCACCAGCACGAGAATGCCGCCGTGCACGAAGTCCTTGTAGGTATCGAAGACCTCCATCCATTCCGGGAGCAGGGTCAAAAAGGCCGCGCCGAAAACCGAACCCCAAATGGAGCCCATCCCGCCGACAACGACCATGATGACCATGTCCGTGGAGGTGAAGATGCCGAAGGTGTCCGGGCTCACGTAGGAATAGCAGTGCGCGAAGAGGCTTCCGGCCAGGGACGCGAGCACGGCCGAGAGCACAAAGACCTTGACCTTGGCGGCGCGGGTGTCGACGCCCAGGCTCGCCGCCGCCGTCTCGTCCCCGGCCAGGGCGGCCAGTCCCCGGCCAACGCCGCTGCGCACCAGATTGAGGCACAGCAGCAGACAGGCCATGGTGAATCCCCACAACAGATAGTGCAGGCTGACCGGATCATCGAAGACCACGTCGGCCACGGACAGGCTGGGGATGCCCGCGAATCCGCTGGGCCCGCCGGTGACCTCGTCCCACTGCAAGAGGATGGTGTGCACGACGTAGTTCAATCCGAGGGTGGCCATGGCCAGATAGTGGCCCGAGAGGCGCAGGACCGGGATACCCACGCCCAAGGCGACAAGGCCCACCAGCGCCGCGACCAGAAACATGGACGGCCAGGGAGGCAGGCCGAAGGTGACGGTGGCGATGGCCGAACCGTAGGCGCCAAGGCCGAAAAATGCGGCATGTCCAAGGGAGATCTGTCCGGCATAGCCAATGAACAGGTTCAGGCCCAGCACAACGATGGCGTTGATGGCGATGAGATTGGTCAGGCCCAGGGTGTAGGGGTTGTCCTCAATGTAGGGGAAGAGGATCAGGGCCGCGGCCATGATGGTTGCGAAAAGGCCTGTCCGGTGCAGGGAGAGGAAGTAGAGAAGGTTTTGTCTGCCGGTCATGAGCGTCCTTGAAGAATGGTGTCGTCTGGGCCGGGAAAGTATAATCGATTTGGCCGGGGGTAAAGTCTGTAAATTAGTGTTTTGCTGTGAAGAAGTCGAGAACGCCAAGAGAGGGTGGCCAAGAGGGTAGGCCATCAACGATGCGTTGCCACGTCATCCGTCGTAGGGGCAGGCCTACGTGCCTGCCCTTTTTCGATCCATGGCGTCGGCCTGGCGGGATGGGATCGTCGCTTGCCGAAACTCCTTCGCGGGCCTCGTAAGGTTTGGCCGCCGCGTGCAGGACGCGCGGATCGAGAGGCGCGGCCAGCGACTGCCAAACCAACGATGCCTGGCTCAGTCAGACAGTCGTCAAACGACGATCCCATCCCGCCAAGCCTTGGTCATGAGCACGAGCTTGAAAAATGTTTCAAAGATCCTGGGAGTGCCGGTTCGTTTCGGAGCCTCAACGAACGATCCGGGCGGGAATCCATCTTTCCGAGAATTTTGTTTTTCGAATTCGTGAGCGGTCTCTCGACAAAAAACCAGGCAATTACTGTTGATAAAGGATGAGGGGCGCTCCTATTTTCCCAAAAATCCCTTGGGGCGGACGAAGAGGACCAGCAGCAGGACCACGAAAGCGACGACATCCTTGTAGGCGCTGGAAATATAGCCCGCCGAGAGGGATTCCAGAAGTCCGAGGCCCAGGCCGCCAAGGATGGCTCCGGGGAAGGAGCCGAAGCCGCCGAGAATGGCGGCGGCGAAGCCCTTGAGACCCAGCAGCACTCCCACGTCGTAATTGAGGGTGGTGATGGGCGTGACCAGCACTCCGGCCAGGCCGCCCAGCGCTCCGGCGATGGCGTAGCTGGTCAGGCGGATGCGGCCCGAGGCAATGCCGACCACGGCTGCGGCCGTGGGATTGGAGGCCACGGCGCGCATGCACAGGCCCAGGGACGTCTTGTGGAAGAACCAGGTCAGGACGGTGATGGCCACGACGGTCAGGCCCAGAATCCACAGGGCCTGCGGCAGCACGCTCGCGCCCAGGATCTGGACCGGGACATCCGGGGTCAGCGGGGGGAGCGCCATGCGGTTCTTGCCCCACACGATCTTAATGATGCCGCGCAGGATGATGGACAGGCCCACGGTCAGAAAGATGAGCACCAGATGGTTGTCCGACCTGGCTGGACGCAGTCCCACCCGTTCGACGACCATGGCCACCAAGGCCACCAGACAGACGGCCAAGACGAGAGCCGGGACGGTCGGCAGACCCAGGGCAAAGAGCGCCGAGAACATGAACATTCCGCCCAGGGTGACAAAATCGACCTGGATGAAGTTGACGATGCCCATGGTGTTGCTGACCACGCAGAAGCCCAGCGCGATGAGCGCATAGATGGCTCCGCCCGTCAGGCCGCTGAAAATATACTGCAGGAGATCCGTGTACAAAATTGTTTCCAACTGCTTGAAATGTGAAGGTGAGGCAACGTAGTCGAGAAGCAGCCGAATTTCAAGGATCATCACCTGTCTGAACCTGCGTGACTGCGCCGGTCTCCGCAGGTCGGAATCGAATCGCCAGGCCCGACCCGGAAATCAGCGACACGGGAGCCATGGCCTTGAGACGATGCAGAACGATAATGGTGCGCATTTTTTTGTCCTACATATATTGTATGACAATATCGTGGATGGATTTTTGCGTTATCAAAAAGTTGCCAGTGCGATTTTTCTGAGAGCAACGGGGACTTGTCCTGAAGAAATGGCCCTGAACAAAACTTCTCTTGGATAAATGCTTTGACTTCCCGAGCATCCTGGGAAAAAATGTCTTACAAAAAATGCTTGCCCACAAAAAGTCGGCTACTATACGATAGTCAAAGAGTTTTTTGGTTTTAAATCATGCTGTTCGTCTGTTTGACATCGTCATTCGAGCTTGGAGTCGAGGAGCGGGACAGGAAAGCGGTCATCCGTGATTTTGTTCTGGGGTTCTTGTCAAAGTTTCATGTTTTTTACCACGAGGCATGTTTGAACTCATCCCCTGTTTTTTTTCATAAACCTTCCAGCATCTGGACTACATGATGGCGATGTCGCAACTTTGCGGAGCCTTTCATGGCTCTTGATCCAACTTCACGGCAAGTCTCGCAGTTCCACAGGTTGCAGGATGTGGAAGATCTTCTGGTGAACGCACCCATCGGTGTGTTCTCGTCCACTCCAGGCGGCCGCTATCTCTACGTAAATCTGGCCTGGGCCAGGATGTTCGGGTACGAATCGCCCGAGGATGTCCTGGCCTCGATTACCGACATCTCCTCGCAACTTTACGTCGACCCGGCCGAAAGGGAGGAGTTCAAGCGCCTGCTTGAGCTTCATGGCGAAGTCGTCAATTTTGAAAGCAGGTTCAAGCGGCGCGACGGGACCATGGTCTGGGTATCCAGAACCGCCAGGATCGTGCGCGACGCCCAAGGCCAAGTCTCCCATTATCAAGGGTTCACCACGGACATCACCGCGCGCAAGGAATCGGAAGCGGCCCTGCAAAAGCAAAAGGTGATGCTGGAGCATCTGTTCGAGAGTTCTCCGGAGGCCATCGCCATTGTCGATAACGAGGGCTGCGTTCTGCAGATCAACAAATCCTTCGTCAATTTGTACGGTTACGCATGGGAAGAGGCTCTGGGCAGGCAGATAAACGATCTGGTTTCCCAGGGGAGCTATCATCGCGAAGCGGAAAAATATTCGAATCGTGTTTTCAAAAAAGGTGAAATCATCGAGACGGAAACGGTGCGCTGCAAAAAAGACGGCACCCCCCTCGATGTCGTCCTCATAGGCTACCCCATTCTTTTCGATGAACACATCATCGGCGCCTACGCCATCTACCGCGACATCACGGACCGGAAACGCACCGAAGAGTCGCTCCTTGAGAGCGAGGCGCGCTTCAAGGCTCTGCACAATGCCTCTTTCGGAGGCATAACAATCCACGACAAAGGCATCATTCTCGATTGCAATCAGGGGTTGTCCGACATCACCGGTTATCGCGTGGACGAACTGATCGGCATGGACGGTCTCAAGCTTATCGCCGAGAGGTCACGGGCGCTGGTCATGGGGAATATCCTGGCCGGTCATGAAGAGCCTTACGACGCATACGGTCTGCGTAAAAACGGCGAGGAATATCCGTTGCGTCTTGAGGCTAGAAACATTCCCTACAAGGGAAAATCGGTCCGCACCGTCGAGTTCAGGGACGATACGGCCCGTAAACAGGCCGAGATGGAACTGATCAAGGCCAAGGATGCCGCCGAAACCGCGAACAAGGCCAAGAGCGAATTTCTGGCCAACATGAGCCATGAGATCCGTACTCCGCTCAACGGCATCATGGGACTCATGCAGCTTCTGCAGACCACGCGCCTGGACGACGAGCAGCGTGAGTTCGTTTCCATGGCCATCAGCTCCTCGGACCGCCTGGCCCGATTGCTGACCGATCTGCTCGACATCTCCAAGATCGAGGCGGGCAAGATGGAGGTCGTCGAAGAGGATTTCAGCCTGCGCGAGCTGTGTGATTCCGTGACCGAACTTTTCGCCGTCAACGCCGCCGAGAAAAACGTTTCGCTAGAGTATGTCATCGATCCCGCGCTGCCGCCGGTGCTGGTCGGCGGCGTGGCCAGACTGCGCCAGATTCTTTTCAATCTGGTCGGCAACTCCCTGAAATTCACCGATCAGGGCCGGGTCCGGCTGGAGATGGTCCCGCTTTCTTCCTTGCGGGATGGCGAGCAACGACTTCTTTTTTCCGTTTACGATACCGGAATAGGCATCCCGGAGGACAAGCTCGAATATCTGTTCAAGCCTTTCGCCCAGGTCGAAGGCTCCTACACCCGCAAGTATCAGGGCGCGGGGCTGGGGCTGGCCATCGTGCGCAGGCTGGTCGAGCTCATGCGTGGACACATTTATCTGGAAAGCGTTCTCGGCGAGGGCACCGAGGTGCATGTGGTCCTTCCGCTCAGGCCCATGAACAGGGGCGCCTGCGCAAAGGTGCGCGTTGAACCGCCCGAAAAAGTCTTGACGGGTTTGCATGTACTGTTGGTGGAAGACGATTTGTCCAACCAGATCACGACCCGCAAATTGCTGGAAAAGTCAGGGCATGCGGTGACACTGGCCGAAAATGGCAGCCAGGCTCTGGAGCGCCTGCGCGAGACGGACTTCGACATTGTCTTCATGGACATCCAGATGCCCGTCATGGGCGGCCTTGAAGCCACCCGGGTCATTCGTGGGGCGCCTGAACTGGCCTCGCGCAAGGACATCCCCATCGTCGCCCTGACCGCCTACGCCATGGCCGGTGACAGGGAGAAGTTTCTTGATTCGGGCATGGACGATTATCTCTGCAAACCTTTCAGCCGGGAGAATCTGGATGGGATGATCGACAAACATGCTCGCCTGGACGCGTTGCAATCCTGGGAAAAACCTTAGCGCTGCCGGGTATCCGGATTTCTTGAAGCCCATTGGACAATCTTTTGCTCGAGGACACTTGATGCCCAGAAAATATACCGGCAAGCCGAAAATGCCCGCATCGACCAATTCTTCTGCTTCCCGATCCATGATCAGGCCGTCGCTGTATGTGGCGGTCATCCTCTCGGGATCGGGCAGCGACGGCATGCGCGGAGTCCGGGCCATCAAGGAATTCGGCGGCATGGTCATGGTCCAGAGCGAAAGCACGGCAAAATTCGACAGCATGCCCCGGGCTTCCATCTCCACGGGCCTTGTGGACTTCATCCTGCCGCCCGAGGAGATGCCCGACAGATTGCTTTCCTACGCCAAGCATCCCTTTGTCATAAAAGCCGAACGCTCGGAGACCGTCATCAGCGACGAGGACGCGCTGACCCGCATCTTCGCCATCCTGCGCGACAAGTTCAAGGCCGATTTCACCTACTACAAGCCCAGCACCGTGACCCGGCGCATCGAACGCCGCATGTCCATCAACCGCATCGACGAGATCCGCGATTACGTGGCCTTCATGCAGAATTATCCCGGCGAAGCGGGTACGCTGTTCCGCGAATTTCTGATCGGCGTGACCAGATTCTTTCGCGACCGCGAGGTATTCGATCTGCTCAAGGCGAACTGGCTGCCCGAGATCCTGGACCGCGCCTCCGGAAAAGAGAGTCGGTTCTGGATCGCCGGATGTTCCACGGGCGAAGAGGCCTACACCCTGGCCATCCTGGCCAAGGAGTACATGCTGCAATCGGGAATCAACCGCGACCTGAAAATCTTCGCCACGGACATCGACCGCGACGCCGTCCTGTTCGCCGCCAACGGCGTCTACCCCGACAGCATCGCCGCCGATGTGCCCCAGGAGTTGCTGAACAAGTATTTCTACCGCAAGCAGGACAGCTACCAGATCTCGCGCAACATCCGCGAGATGGTCGTCTTTGCGCAGCACAACCTGATAAAAGATCCGCCGTTCACCAATATCGACCTCATTTCCTGTCGCAACCTGCTCATCTATCTCCAGCCTGTCTTGCAGCGCAAGGTGCTTGAGTTTTTCAATTTTTCGCTCAACGCTCAGGGCGTTCTGCTGCTCGGCACCAGCGAGACAATAGGCGAAATGGGCGATTGTTTCGAGAGTCTCGATCACAAATACAAGATCTACCGCACCAAGGGGCGCTTCAAACACAGCCTCGATGCCCGGGATCTGCCCCTGGCCCCGAATTCGACCTACCGGGAGCTGGAAAGCCGTTTTCCGGTGGCGCGCAGGGATATTCACGTCGGCGACGAGCGCATTCTGGAGCGATTCCTGGAAGCCCTGAGCGCCGACAATTTTCCGCTGGCCGTGGTCGTCAACGAACAGATGGAAGTGCTGCACATCTTCGGAGATACACAAGGGTATTTCAAGCTGCCTTCGGGCAAGCTTTCGCGGGACATTTCCAAGATGGCGGCCAAGGATCTGGCCATTCCCCTTTCCACCGGCATTCAGAAGGTTTTTCGCAAGAACGAGGCGCTTCGTTTTTCCAACATAAAGTTGCGCGACATGGATGCGCTCAAGATCGTGGACCTGCGAATTTTGCCCCTGCCCCGGAAAAAAGGCCAGGAGCCCCTGGTGGCAGTCTTTTTGGAAGAGGTCGCAAGACCCGACATTCTGGACAAGACCCAGGCCATCCAGGCCTACGACCTGTCTCTTGAGGCCGAGCAGCGGATCATCGATCTGGAGCAGGAGTTGCAGTTCACCCGCGAGAATCTGCAAGCCACGGTGGAAGAGCTGGAAACCGCCAACGAGGAATTGCAGGCCACCAACGAAGAGTTGCTGGCCAGCAACGAGGAACTGCAATCGACCAACGAGGAACTGCAATCCACCAACGAGGAGCTTTACTCGGTCAATTCCGAATATCAGTCCAAGATCGTGGAACTGAGCGAGCTGCACAATGACGTGGACAACCTTCTGAACGTCAGCCAGATCGGGCAACTTCTACTGGACGAGAACATGGAGATCAGGCGCTTTTCGCCCAAAGTCGCCGATGTGTTCAAGGTGCTCGGCTCGGATGTGGGGCGGTCCCTGTCGGACATTTCGCACCAGCTGGAAAATATAGATCCGGTCCGGATCATCGAGATGGTGCACAAGGCAGGCAAAATGGCCGAGCACGAGGTCCGCGCCAAGGATGGCCGCTGGTATCTGATGCGAGTAATTCCTTACTCCGTGGGCCCGAAGGTTTTCTCCGGCACGCTGGTTTCCTTCGTGAACATCACCCGCAGCAAATTCGGGGAAGAAGCCCTGCGCGCGAGCGAGGAAGAATTCCGGGCCCTCTTTGAAACCCTTCCGCTTGGCGTGGTCTACCATGAAGCCGATGGCACCATCATCTCCGCCAACAATGCGGCGGCTCACATACTTGGTCTCTCCCTGGACCAGATAATGTGCAAGACAACCATGGATCCGCGTTGGAAGATGATCCGCGAGGACGGCTCCAGCGTGTCCGGAAAGCACCATCCGGCCATGATCGCCCTGCGCACCGGACACAAGGAAGGGCCGGTGGTGCGCGGGGTTTTTCACCCTGGGAAGAACGCTTACATCTGGCTCTCCATAACCGCTATCCCCTTGTTCCAATCCGGGGCGATCATGCCTACGCAGGTCTATGCGACATTCGAGGACATAACCGAGAAACGTCAGACCGAGCAGGACTATCAGGCCCTTTTCCAGGAAATGTTCAACGGATTTTCGTTGCACGAGATCATTAACGATGAAAACGGCAAGCCCGTTGATTATCGCTTCCTGGCCGTCAATCCGGCTTTCGAAAGGATGACGGGCCTCAAAGGCGAAGAGATCCTGGGCAAGACGGTTCTTGAAGTCATGCCGGACACGGAAAAGTTCTGGATCGAATCTTTTGGAGAGGTGGCGTTGAGCGGCAAGCCCGTCAGGTTTGAAGAACATTCCTCGCAACTCGGCAAGAGATTCCAGGTCACCGCCTTCAGGCCGGCGCACAATCAGTTCGCCTGTGTTTTTGCCGAGGTCACGGATGGTGATGGGATCGAAAAAACAGTTCATCCAGAAGACAGGGACTCTTGACCGCCGCTTTGGCCTGAGCATTTTTTCAGTTGTCTCAACATGATAACCGCCAATCAGGATATGCCGGATATGACAGATACTTTTGAAGCCCAGAAAAGGATTTTACGCGAGCAGGCCGAGGCACGCCTGGCGTATTCCGTGAGCGAGGTCGAAAATCTTTCCCTGGAAGAGATCAAGACCCTGTTCCATGAATATCAGGTGCACCAGATCGAGCTTGAGCTCCAGAACGAGGAGTTGCGCGATACCCAGAAGCAGTATGAAATCGCGCGGGACCGCTTTGCGAGTCTTTTCAACGACGCCCCGGTCGGATATCTGACCATCGACCAGAGCGGGATCATCGCCCAGACCAACCAGACCTTCGCCGAGATGGTCGAACGGGAACCGCACCTGCTTGGCGGCAAGGCGCTGGTCGATTTCATAGCCACGGAAGATCGTTCGGCTTTTCTCGGGCGGTTCAAGGCCTTTTTCAAGAGTCCTGAAGGCAAACAATTGAACTTTACACTGCGGGGCAGCCAGCGCCGGGTGCACTGCGTGGGCAAGATCGAGAACCAGAGTCAGGAACCGGCCCAACAGCGTCGTTTGCTTCTGGTTCTGAGCGACATCACGGATCAGGCCAGGGCGGAAAAGGCCTTGCTGGAACGTGAGCATTTTCTGACGTCCATCCTGGAGACCACTCAGGACGGGTTCTGGGTTTATGATTCGAGCGGCCACTTACGGAACGTCAACGATGCGTATTGCCGCATGTCCGGGTACACCAGAGAAGAACTGGAAGGCCTGCGCATCGCCGATCTCGACGCCGTGGAAGAGGAGGCCGTGACGCAGGAGCGTCTTGAGCGCATCATGAAAAACGGCTCCGAGCTTTTTGAAACGAGGCATCGCCGAAAAGACGGCAGTGTTTTCGACGTGGAGGTTTCGGCTTCCCATCTTGACCTGTACGGGGGCATGCTTGTCTGTTTCTGCCGCGACATTTCCGACCGCAAGGCAGCTGAATCGGCCTGCCGCGAGAACGAAATGCGCTACAGGCTGCTTTCCGACCTGACCATGGAGGGCATCGTCATCCACAAAAAGGGTGTCGTCGTTGACTTGAACGCCTCCCTGGCCAGAATTCTGGGATATGAACCGCATGAGATACTCGGACGGAATATGCTGGAACTGTTTGTTCATGAACACGACCGGCACATTGTGCGCGAGAACGTCGTCAAGGATTACGCAAGGCCTTACGTGGTCAGGTTCGTGAAGAAAAACGGCGAGGTCTTTTACGTCGAGCTTGAGGCTCGAAATTTCGAGGTCAACGGCGAGACCATGCGCGTGGCCTCGGTGCGAGATATCACCGAGCGCAGGAAATCCGAGGAGGAAATAGCGCGGGTCAACGCCGAACTTCGAAATGCGCTCGCCGAAAAGGACAGATTCTTTTCCATCATCGCCCACGATCTCAAATCGCCCATATCCGGCTTTCTTTCCCTGACCAAGATCCTGGTCGAGGATTTCGAGGGTTTGACCATGAAGGAAGTCAATACCTCCTTGAATGCATTGTATAAAAGTTCCGTGCGTGTGTTCGCGCTGCTGGAGAATCTTCTGGAGTGGGCAAAATTGCAGCAGGGCATGCTGACCTGTTCGCGCAGTCCTTTCCTTTTGAAGGAGCTCATAAAGTCGAGCATCGATTTCAAGCATTCCGTCGCAGAGCAAAAGGAAATCATCCTTAACCACGATGTCCCGGACGGGCTGATCGCCGACATCGATCCGCCCATGATCGGCACCGTGCTGCGCAATCTTCTGTCCAATGCCCTGAAATTTTCGAACCGGGGCGGGCAGGTGCTCATCACGGCCAGGCAAAGCGGAGACACGATCACCGTCGCGGTGCGGGATGAAGGGGTGGGTATGGACCCACATACCTTGGCCATGCTCTTTTCCCTGGACAACAAGATCACGCGACCCGGCACCGAGGACGAGTTCAGCACGGGCCTTGGGCTCATCCTGTGCAAGGAATTCGTCGAAAAACACGGCGGCAGAATCTGGGCGGAAAGCAGTCCGGGGCAGGGGGCGACATTTTATTTCACCCTCCCGGTCGGGGACAGAAATGGCGGTTCTTCGACCTGTTGACGGGGCTTCCGCAAGCATGTGGCGAAACGGGAACAAACACTTCTGAAGCATTCGCTGATCTGAAAGTGCAGAGACTTTTCACACCAACACCCCTTACACAAGCAGTCATTAATGAACAAAGAATGTGAAACCCTGTGCGCTCCCGGCGAGCGCATGCCCCTGAATGATGTCCTGGAGCAGAATACCCGAATCGGGAGTCATCTGTGTGCGCAATATTTCAATTTCTTTCCCTTGCCGCTCCTGGTCATCAATTCCTTTCGTCAGATCATCTTCAGCAACAACGCCTTCACCGACTTTCTGGGGACCAGCGATGTGAGTTCGTTTCTGGCCAGGCGGCCTGGCGAGGCCATGGCCTGCGTCTATTCCGAAGCCGGAAAAAACGGCTGCGGAACGTCCCTGCATTGCCGTGAATGCGGAGCGCTTCGGGCCATGCTTGAGGCCATGTCCACCAAGGATAAGTCCGAGCACGAGTGCCAGCTGCTGTGCAAGGATGAGCACGGCGCCGTCGTGGCCCGGGATCTGCGGGTTTTCGCTTCGCCCTGGGAAACCGGGGAAGGAACATACTACGTACTGACGCTTCTCGACATCAGTGATGAAAAGCGCCGTCAGGCCCTGGAGCGGATCTTTTTTCACGACATTCTGAATTCCGCCGGAGGTGCCAGAAATCTGGTCGACATTCTCATGAACGAAGTCCCCGAGGACGCCCGGGAGATCGCGCACATGGCCAGATCATCGCTCTTTGCCCTGGTCGATGAGATCCAGAAGCAGAAACAGCTCTTGTCGCTGGAGAGAAATGAATACGCGATTTCAAGGATCACGCTGCAGGGGCTTGAGATAATGCATTCACTGGTTGGGGAATTTCGATCGCACCCCAAGGCCATCGACAAGCATATTCATCTTGAAGCGGACAGCGTCAACGTACCCGTGTTTTCGGACTTCTCGCTTTTGCGCAGGATTCTGGTCAACATGCTCATCAATGCCCTTGAAGCCACTCCCTTGGGCGGGATCGTCACGGCCGGCCTACGGCGCGAGGAGGGTGCGGCCGTGTTTTGGATCTCGAATGCGGCCGTCATGCCCGAATCGGTCAAGCTCCAGGTGTTCAAACGGTCTTTTTCGACCAAGGGGAGCGACCGGGGGCTTGGCACGTATTCCATCAAGCTGCTGACGGAGAATTATCTCGGCGGGGAAGTGGGCTTTTCATCGGAGGAAGGGGCGGGCACGACCTTCTGGGTGAAGTTGCCCGCCCGGGAAGATCAGCCCTGACCAGGGCGGTCAGATGCGCATGTAGGTGGCCGGGGCCAACTGCTTGAGTGGCAGGTCCGTACCGGCCAGACTTTCGGAATGACCGATGAACAGGTGCCCGCCGGGTTCAAGGTGGTTGCAGAATTTCATGACCAGCTCATGCTGGGTCTTTTTGTCGAAATAGATCATGACGTTGCGACAGAAGATCAGGTCCATTTTCTCGCGAAACTGAAAGTCATCCATGAAATTGAGCCGCCTGAAGCTGACCGTCTCGCGCAATTCCGGGATGATGCGTACGGCCCGTTTGCTCCTGTCCTTGCTGCGCAGCAGATACTTGCGCCTGAACTCCACCGGAATTGTTCCTATTTTTTCATCTTCGTATACGGCTCGCGCGGCCTTCCTGAGAATGTCCGTGGAGATGTCCGTGGCCACTATGGTGAAACGCAGCGGGTTTACCCGCTCGTGGTAATCCATGAGCGTCATGGCCGTGGTGTAGGGCTCTTCCCCTGAAGAACAGCCCGCGTTCCAGACCGCGAAGGTCTGGCCGGGATGCTTTTTTTGCCACTGCGGCAGGATGACCTGGGACAAAAACTCGAAATGCTTCGGTTCCCGGAAGAAGCTGGTCGTGTTCGTGGTCACCGCGTCCACCATCTGAGGCAACTCGACTTCCAGTCCCTTCAAGGTCTGAAGATATTCAAGATACTGTCCGTAGGACCTCATGCTCAGGGTGCGCAGCCGACGCTGTAGTCGCGCCTGCAACATGGTCTTCTTGGTCTGGGTGATCTTGATGCCCAGTTCCGAATAGATGAACTCGCTGAACTGCTTGAGTTCCTTGTCGGTCATGAGCGGTGCGGCCTGGCCGTTTGCGTCGTACATGGATCAGGCCACCAGCGCCGCGATGTCGAGGATGAGCGCCATGCTGCCGTCGCCCTTGATGGTGGCTCCGGAAATTCCGCGTATGTCCTGATAGACCTTGCCCAGACT